>CACYEC010000292.1 GCA_902773225.1 uncultured Bacteroidales bacterium | reverse complement strand
TAGGCAATCCAAGGAAGTCATAGGCAAACCAAGGAAAACCTATGAATACATAGGAAAACTTAGGCAACCCTATGAGTCTTAGTCAATCCTTATTATTGATAAAAAACTATGGGATTATGAAAAGCCAGTTGTTATTTCGAGAGTATATTTGGTTAGTGAACACCATTTGGAAAGCACGGAAGATTTCTCTTGCCGATATTAACAGCAAGTGGGTGCGTACCAGCATGAGTGAGGGTAAGGATATGGCCCGCACTACATTCAACCGTCATAAGGATGCTATAGAGGATATTTTCGGTATCATCATCAAGTGTGACACTGCTGACGGTTATAAATACTACATTCAGAATTCTCATGCCCTTCATGGTGACAGTGTGCAGAGTTGGATGTTATCAACTTTATCTGTGAGTAATGTGATTTCGGAGAGCATGTCTTTACAGGACCGTATCCTTCTGGAGTCTGTGAATACCGCAGACGACTATTTCGACTTGCTGACCGAGGCGATGAAGAAGAGTGTGCGAGTCAGGGTTGTTTATCGCAAATACGAGGACGAGCCCAAGTCGTACTTGTTCGCTCCCTATTGTATCAAACTCTTCAAACGCCGTTGGTATGTGCTGGGTCAGTTTGAGCGCAAAGCGGAAGGTGATGAGAAACCTATGCGCCGTAAAGGATTGCCCAAAGGGTTCGTTGAGTATTTTCGTCTGTTCTCCTTCGACCGTATTCAGGAGATAGAGTTGACAGAAGAGAAGTTCGATGTCGCACCTGATTTCTCTGCAGAGGAGTATTTTCAGGACTACTATGGTGCAACGGTCATCGATGGGGTGAAGCGTGAGCGGGTGGTGGTCCGTGCTTTCGGCAAGGAGCGCTTCTACCTCAACGACTTGCCCATCCACGAGACTCAGACCATCGTGGGGAAAGGTGACGACTATGTGGATTTCTCTGTGACCTTGTGTCCCACGATGGACTTCTTCGGATATCTCCTCAGCCGGAGCAATCAGATTAAGGTGCTTCAGCCCCAGTGGCTTGCCGACAAGGTCAAGCAAATGCATCTCGACGCCGTTGAGCGGTATGCTAAGAGTTAAGAGTTAAGAATTAAGAGTTAAGAAATATTTAAGTTCATGGGAGTCCTGTGCGTAGCACATAACTCCCATGAACTTAGTGTGTTTACTTCCTTTTTTACTTCCTTTTTACTTCCTTTTTTACCTTCGAAAGTTGAGTCAGATGAGAATCTTTCTATCTGACGAAGACTTTGAACGTTTGAACTTGTCCTTTGTGTTCTACGGCAAGGATATACATGCCCTTGACGAGGTTGGCGGGAATCTGTATGGTGCCGTCGGCAGCCACGGGCTGTCGGTCGATGACCACACCTTGTATGCCCACGAGATGGGCGTTGTATGTGCTGTGGTTGTCGTTGCCGAGGTCAAGTTGTAGTTTTTGCCCAGAGCGTAAGGTGCTTGACAAGATTCTCACTTTCATGTTCTTATTTTCCTCCATCACATTCTTCACGTCGGTTTCGAAAGCATTGTCCTTGAGGTTCTGTTCATACATGAACCACTTGACGTTAGTGGCGGCGATGGCCAGCGCCCCCTCTCCGAGTTTGATGCGGTAGTCGAAGTGCTTCTTGCGCAGCGCATCGCCAGTGTAGATGTAGTCGGTGTTGCATGGCACGCAGAAGATTACGCCGTTGGCAGGAGCGTCGCTGTCGGTCCAGTTGAGCACCATAGGTCCGCATTTCACGGGTTGGCTGTAGAAGCACCGTCCGTCCTTGGTTCGGTAGCAGAGTTGGCAAAGCATGTTGTCGTCCTCAGGTCGGAATGAAACGGTGGCCGAGTTACCCTCCACGTGGATGGGTATGATGTTTCCTCCGCTCCATCCAGGGTTGGTGAGTGTGTCTGGTGCCATCCATCCCTCATCGTCGTTGATGGTGCAACTTTGGTATGGTGTGAGTTTGAAGGGCGCCACATTGATCCAGTAGGGTTCAAATTCGGCTTTCACCGTGGTGAGGAAATAGTTGTTGATGAGATTTCGGCATCCAGGAGAGAATCCTCCGAAGTCGAGGGTGGCGAGTTTTGCTCGGTACTGCATGATAAGCATTCTCATGGCCTCGTCTCCGATGCCTTCCACCTTCTCTGCGCTGTTGCCGGTGGCGATACCCTCAAGCACGCGTGTGCGACAGTAGCGCCAGATCCAAGGGATGGCGCCATAGCCCACCGCCTCACCGAGGAAGAGCGGGAACACCTCTCCGTATTGCACGCCTCCGATGAGGTTGCGCCATGTGCATATCTGCTGTCCGTTGCTGTTGTACATGTTCACGCCTTCAGCCGAGGGACCTCCGAAACTGCCGTCCTGCAACCATCCTGAGTAGCACTCGATGGGCATGAAAGGACAGATGAGGTTGCCTACTCCCAGCCATCCTGGTGCTCCATAGACACCGTCGCGTCGGGAGTTCATGGCCATCTGGAGCCACACGTTTCCACCCTCATGGAACCATGCCGACTGCTTCACTCCTTCCATGTCGGCGAAAGTGGCGTGTATGCCCTCGTGGATCATGGCCTCGCATTGGTAGTCGCAGTCATTATATCGAGAACGTGCGTCGTCGCGGAAACGACTCACAGGGTAGTATGAAGCCCAAACACAGGGCCAAGAACCTCCGTCGTCGGGCGATGTCTGGCTTTGGTATCCTCCTTGTTCTGTTTGTGAGGTGTTGTCGCGGTTGAGGCCTGAACCGAAGACATAGACAAACGACTTGTATCCCCTGCGTGCGTTGATATCGGGTGGCCATCCCATCACGTCGCGGATATAGGCGAAGTCCTCGTCGTATTTCTTCATCATGTTGGTCATGGCGTTCTTGTTGTTGGCATCGACCTCTGGATTGAGGTTGTCGCCCCAATAGACGCACCACCAGTCGCCATCCACACGGTTGGCAGCCTTTCCGTTGCGTTGTGTGAACTTATGCACTTTGTTGGGTACGGGGAAACCATTGGGGTTCTCGTCGCGAAAGTCGTAACTCCATACGGCGGTATGTTCTTTCCAGTCCCAGTTCTCGCCTTGGTTGGTCTGCACATCCACCATGATTGGGTATATCTTTGTTGTTGATGTGTTGTCGGCTTTGGTGATTCTCACTGTGGCCTTGTAGTCACCGGCATCGGTAGGTTCCACAGCGTTGAGCGTGAAGTCTTCCTCGCTGTATGTGCGCAGGCTCTTTCCGTTGGGTCCCCTGACGCTGAACTTGATGGACTCACCCTGGTGCAGTGGTCGGAAGCCGAATGTCAGGTTGTCGCCGGCATTCACCTGGATGAAGTTGACGAACTCAGGTGCTTGGTCATTGCGCTGCACGTATGGTCTTACCAGCCATGCGTCGATTTTGTCAGGTCGGTGAATGGCAGTAGGCTCGTCGGATTCCACGGACTGATGGTCGCCGATGGTGATGTCGAAGGCATAGACCACGGTGTCGTTGGTGCTGGTTGCGATGAATACTTGCTGGACGAAACGCTTGTCGCCTTTTTTGACCATTCCTTCTACCGTGTTGACATTGAAGGCATTCTTTCCGTTGAACTGTGAGGAAATCACACCTTTTTCGGCCACCACGACGTTGCCTTCTTCATTGAAGTAATGTCCGTAAGGGGCGAGGGTAGTGGCGCGCGTCACTTTCCCCGTGCTTCCCTGTATGGCGCAGAATCGTACAGCCCCGCTGGCCAGCCCAGCCAGTGCATCGGTACTGAGTTTGGCGTTCAGCACATTGGGATGGATTTCGCATACTGTGGGCGTGGTTTGTTCAGCCGTTCGGTTGATGGTAAAGGTGTAAGTGGTACGGGAGTCCTTGGCATGCATCGGCATGGTGGTCAGCATACCGGCAATTCCCCATGCCAGAGTCCTTAGGGTTGATAGTAAATCATTTCTCATATTTGTCAAAAATGTAGTTGTTAGTTGGTCGTTCGTTAGTTAAGGCAATAGTCATAGAGCGCCTCATTTCTAAATTTCGGTGCAAGTTATGATTTTTTTCCCAATAAACCGCATAGTGTTCCTTTTTTTTCGTATTTTTCTTAGGTACTGATGCCTGAATTCTCGTCAGCCTAAAACGAAAAAGATATGGTATGTATGATTTTGATGAAAAAAAAGATGATTAAAAATTTGGGAAATAGTGGAATAACCTATATATTTGTAGTCTGAATTATCTAATCTGTTATTTTATCTAAGTTTTATTGAACAAAATGAGCAGCAAAGAAGGAACAAAAGAGCGTTTGTTGACATTCATCAACTATCTGAGAATCCGTAAATCAGAATTTGAGCGTAGATGCAAATTGTCGAATGGTTACATCAATAGTATCAAGGGAGATATAGGAGTCCAGAAGCTGATGAATATGACCAGAGCCTTTCCTCAACTCAATCCCTATTGGGTTGCCACAGGAAATGGAGATATGCTGATACCAGTGGCAGACAGTTTCATGTCGGAGGATGAAACTCATCCTGAGCAGAGTACGTGTCACTCGTTGTTGAGCAAAGACGCAAATGATGACAAGTATGAGGCGGTGATGAGGATTCTGACTCAAATTCAAAAACGCGAAGAGGCAAATCAGGAAAGCATCAATAGATTGCAAGAAGCCCTTAAAATCAAAGAGGACCAAATCAATCGTTTGCTGAATCTGGTGGACAAGCTTAATTACAATATATCAGTCTCCTCGATGGAATCTTAGTTTTTAGCTTTTAGTTTTTAGTTTTTTGTTTCTGGGCATTTGGTTTTTTTGAGGTTGTATATGTCCAGAAAGGTTAACACATTTATGACATGGACAGGCATATTATTCTTTTAGCGTTATCGGGGATGTTCTCATTTTCTCATGCTCAAGTGGGAACTCTTGCCACAACACCAGGCGTATCTTCCCCTGCCGACGGTTATGAACTGGTTTGGAGTGAGGAATTCAACAATGAGGGTGATGTGGACACTACGGTATGGAACTTCGAGGAGGGTTTTGTACGCAATCACGAGGACCAGTGGTACCGTCAGAACAACGCATTCTGCAAGGGAGGTTGTCTGGTGATTGAGGCCAAGCGTTGCGACATGCTCAATCCGTTGTATGTTGAAGGCTCGCGTGATTGGCGAAGCCAGCGTGAGCGTGTGAACTATACGTCTGCTTCCATCAACACCCGTGGGAAGTACAGTTTCCTTTACGGTCGTCTGGAGGTTTGCGCCGCCATCCCAGTCGCAGGTGGTGCATGGCCAGCCATATGGACATTGGGTAGCGGTATGCCCTGGCCATCCTGCGGTGAGATAGACTTGATGGAGTATTATCGCATCGATGGAGTTCCTCATATCCTCGCCAATGCGGCATGGGGCGACGACCGTCCGTTTCATGCCGTATGGAACAGCAAGCGCATCCCCTTCCAGCATTTTCTTGACAAGGATCCTCAGTGGGCGGAGAAGTTCCATATCTGGCGCATGGACTGGGACGAGAAAGAAATCGCCTTTTACCTTGATGGCGAACGGCTCAACCTCATCCCTATGGAGAGTGTTCGCAACGGGCGCGTCGGCAAGGAGTTGAATCCATTCAACTATCCTCAGTACATTCTCCTTAATCTCGCTTTGGGTGGAGACAATGGAGGCACCATCGATGATGATGCCTTCCCCTTGTATTATTTTGTTGATTATGTGAGAGTCTATCAGAAGAGATAGCGCAAGGTTCGGAATAATCGTGGAAAACGGTAGTAATCGGATTATTCGTAGTTAATCGGATTTACTTGTAGAATTCCTTTTTGCCGGCTGAGAGTGTGTTTTTCATCAGTGAGCAGATGGTCATGGGCCCCACTCCACCAGGCACAGGCGAGATGAAACTGCATTTAGGCGCCACCTCGTCGAATTTCACGTCGCCACAGAGACGGAACCCGCTCTTTCGTGAGGCATCGGGCACACGAGTTGTGCCCACGTCGATGACCACCGCACCCTCCTTCACCATGTCAGCAGTGACGAAGTGTGGGCTTCCGATGGCAGCGATGATGATGTCAGCCTGTTGGCATTCCTCCTTGAGGTTGGGTGAATGGCTGTGGCAGACGGTGACGGTAGCGTCGCCGGGATATCTTTTCTGCATCATCAACGAGGCCATGGGCTTCCCCACGATGTTGCTTCGCCCGAGAATGACACACTTCTTACCTTGTGTTTCTATACCGTATCGTTCCAATAGTGTGAGGATGCCATTGGGAGTGGCCGAGATGTAGCATGGCAGTCCGATGGACATTCGTCCGACGTTGATGGGGTGGAAGCCATCCACATCCTTTCTGTAGTCGATAGCCTCGATGACCTTCTGCTCCGCGATGTGCTTGGGTAATGGCAACTGCACGATGAATCCGTCCACATCGTCGTCCTCATTCAGTTCCCTCACTTTGGCCAACAGTTCCTCCTCGGTGATGTTGTCCTCGAATCGGATGAGCGATGACTTGAAACCGCATGCCTCGCAAGCCAGCACCTTGTTTTTCACGTATGTCTCACTTCCACCGTCGTGTCCCACGAGTATGGCGGCGAGGTGTGGTCGTTTACCCCCCTGAGCCACTATCTGTTCCACCTCTGCGGCTATTTCTTTCTTAATTTCGGCCGCTGTGGCCTTCCCGTCGATGATTTGCATATTATATTGTATGTCTTAAATGGTTATTTCTTGCGTTTCTTACCGCCTCCGAAACCACCGAAGCCTCCACCCATTCGTCCCATCATGGCCGCCATCTTGTTGCCTTGCATCATTCGCATCATCTTGCGCATTTCCTCAAACTGCTTGGTGATTCGGTTCACTTCGTCGATGCTGTTGCCGCTGCCACGTGCGATTCGTTTCTTGCGGCTCAAGTTGATTTCATCAGGATGTGCTCTTTCGTAGGGTGTCATAGAGCCAATCATGGCCTCGATGCTCTTGAAGGCGTTGTTGTCGATGTCGATGTCCTTCATGATTTTGCTCATGCCAGGAATCATGGAAGCGAGGTCCTTGATGTTTCCCATCTTCTTGATTTGTCCAATCTGGTTGAGGAAGTCGTTGTAATCGAACTTGTTCTTGGCGATTTTTTTCTCCAGAGCCTTGGCTTCCTTCTCGTCGTACTGTTGCTGGGCTCGTTCCACGAGCGAAACGATGTCGCCCATGCCGAGTATACGGTCAGCCATACGGTCAGGGTGGAAGACATCGAGCGCGTCCATTTTCTCTCCTGTACCCACAAACTTGATGGGTTTGGTGACGACTGAACGGATGGAGATGGCTGCGCCTCCTCTTGTGTCACCGTCGAGTTTGGTGAGTACGACGCCGTCGAAGTCAAGTCTGTCGTTGAATTCCTTGGCCGTGTTGACAGCATCCTGTCCTGTCATGGCATCGACCACGAAAAGTGTCTCGTCGGGGTTGATGGCATGTTTGATGTTTGCAATCTCCTGCATCATCTGCTCATCCACAGCCAGACGTCCTGCTGTATCGACGATGACGACGTCGTAGCCTTTGCTTCGTGCTTCGTTGATTCCTCTTTGAGCGATGCCTACGGGGTCTTTCACGTCGGTTTCGGAATAGACGGTCACTCCAACAGACTCACCCACCACTTTCAACTGTTCGATGGCGGCTGGGCGATAGACGTCGCAAGCTACGAGCAAGGGCCGTTTGCCTTGCCTGTTCTTCAACATGTTGGCGAGTTTTCCGCTGAATGTGGTCTTACCCGAACCTTGGAGGCCCGACATGAGAATGACGGCAGGGTGTCCCTTGAGGTTAAGCCCAGTGGCTTCACCTCCCATCAGTGCGGCGAGTTCGTCGTGGACGATTTTCACCATGAGTTGGCTGGGTTTGACAGCTGTGAGTACGTTCTGTCCCAAGGCCTTCTGTTTCACGGTATCGATGAAGGATTTGGCTGTACGGTAGTTCACGTCGGCTTCAATGAGTGCCTTTCGCACGTCTTTGAGTGTCTCGGCCACATTGATTTCGGTGATTTGGCCTTCACCTTTGAGAATCTTGAAAGATCGCTCAAGTCTTTC
>CACYEC010000291.1 GCA_902773225.1 uncultured Bacteroidales bacterium | reverse complement strand
GCATCAAGGAATATGTAGGCTTCAAGCGGTTATCTGGCAATGGTTCTGTGACCTATATCCCTGCCAACAGGGCATACTTGCCTTTCGCCAACTCGAGCCAAGTCAATTTCATCAATGTTTCCTTTGATGATTCGCCAACCGGCATCGATGCGTTGAGGATTTCCAACCAGGGAGATTCAGACGAAATCTATGACCTGACTGGACGAAAGGTGACAGCTCCCGAGAAAGGCATCTATATTATCAACGGCAAGAAAGTGTTGTATTAATAAATGTTGAATCAATAAAAAACATCAAATATGAAAGGAAAGACTTTTTGCGCATTAGTGGCGATGATGTTAGCCACCACAGCAATGGCGCAAGACGGGCCTACAATGGGTTGGAGTTCTTGGAACACCTATGGAGTGAATATCAACGAGAACTTGATTAAGAGCCAGGCGGATGCTATGGTTAATACCGGTCTGAAAGATGTTGGCTTCGACCATATTAACATCGATGACGGCTACTTTGGCGGTCGCGACAGTTCAGGAAAACTGCTTATCCACCCTCAGCGCTTTCCCAATGGGTTGAGAGGCATTGTGGATTATATACATTCGAAGGGTTTGAAGGCCGGTATCTACAGTGATGCGGGTCGCAACACTTGCGGAAGCATGTTTAACGGTGATGCCATTGGTAAAGGTGTAGGAATGTACGGGCACGACCAGCAGGATGCCGACCTGTTCTTCAAGGATCTGAACTTCGATTTCATCAAGGTGGACTTCTGCGGTGGTTCTTGGTATCACAACGAAGACCACTTGGTGCTGGATGAACAAGAGCGTTACACAGCCATAGCACAGGCTATCAGAAACACCGGTCGCACTGATGTACGCATGAACGCCTGCCGATGGGCTTACCCGGGAACGTGGGTTGAAGGTCAGGCGTTCTCATGGCGAACCACTGGCGACATCTACGACGGTTGGGAGTCTGTTAAAGGCATTATTGCTGAAAACCTTTACTTGTCTGCTTATAGCAGCAAGGGGCATTACAACGACATGGACATGCTGGAGGTGGGTCGTTCCATGAATGACGAGGAAGACAAAACTCACTTTGGACTTTGGTGTATCATGAATTCACCTTTGCTCATCGGATGCAATCTGACCAATATCAGAAGTTCAACCTTGTCCTTGTTGAAAAACCAGGAACTGATTGCATTGAACCAAGACCCGCTCTTCCAACAAGCATACGTGGTAGGTTATACTAACGGTTGCCACATTCTCGTGAAAGACGTGGAGGTGCTGAACGGTAATAAACGAGCCTTTGCGGTTTATAACCCTAACGACGATGCCCGACAGGTGTCAGTGTCGTTTAAGGACCTTGACCTTGCTGGCACAGTCCGTTTGCGCGATGTGTTCGCCCGTAATAATGTGGGTGAGTTTACCAATAACTATTCAGTGTCTGTTCCTGCGCATGGTACTCGGATTTTTACGGCAGAGGCACAGACAAGGCTGGAACGCACTCGCTATGAGGCGGAGACAGCCTATATCAGTGTGTATCAGGAAATCAAGAGCAATCAGTCTGAACGGACGGGTGTTTATTCTGCCAACAATTCATGCTCAGGTGGCTACAAGGCCGAATGGCTTGGTAGCAGACCAGAAAATGCGCTGGAGTGGCGTAATGTCTATAGCCAGACAGGTGGTGAATATGATATGACCATCGGTTTCATTTCCGGTGAGAATCGTAACATCACCATCAGTGTGAATGGCCAGGATGTTCAGACCATCAACGTCAATTCCGGAGGATGGGGCACCGTGGGAACAGCAACTGTGGCCATTCAGTTGGACAAAGGCAAAAACACAGTGAAACTATCGAATGCCAGTGATTGGATGCCGGATATCGACTATATGGAATTGACCTTGACCAAACCATTTGAGGAGGGAAGTGCAGAGGTGACAGAACCGTATCAAGTGGGTGATGACCTTGTCCAATATGCACCAACAGAATGGGCTGGACAAACTAATGGTTATGGCGGACTTGGACATCAGGCTTACGAACACTACAATTCAGGTAGTGTCGGTGCAGGCGAAGTCTTGACGCAGAAACTCACCGGCTTGAAGAATGGAGTCTATACCGTGACGCTTGAGGTGGCAGCCTCCTTCACTCCTGACCGTGGTTTTGAATGCCCAACAGGCAACGGACTTTCTGTGGCTTTTGCCAACGGTACTCAGAAGAACCTTGAGGTCATAGGACGCACGTGGGTATCGTCTGTCACACCGATAACCATTTATGCGTCTGTCACCGATGGTACACTGAAATATGGTATCTACAACTTGCAAACCTCGGGTAACTGGTACGTAGCGAATGTCACAAGCATTAAGTACATATCAGAGAACGCCACGCTCTCTCACGAGTTGACCGTCTCCAGTGCAGGTCTGGCCACTCTTTATCTTCCTTTCGATGCCGCGATTCCGGATGCCGACTTCTTCGTTGTGGTAGCTGTGAAGGAGATAGCAGGTTCGACTGCCCATCTGAAGGAAGTTCACGATGTCATCCCAGCTAACACGGGTGTGATGATTTATGCCAACGAGGGTACATATTCACTGCCTCTTGCTACCACTGCCTCTACAGAGAACGTGGAGAGCCTCCTTCACGGAGTTCTTGAGGACACACCCGTCACTACACTTGTTGCCCAGGAGGGCAAGTCCATCTATGTGCTGAGCCGGGGTGTTAAGGAATATGTAGGCTTCAAGCGATTATCTGGTAATGGTTCTGTGACCTACATCCCAGCCAACAGGGCATACTTGCCTTTCAGCACCTCAAGCCAAGTCAATTTCATCAATGTCTCCTTTGGTGATTCCCCAACAGGCATCGAT
>CACYEC010000290.1 GCA_902773225.1 uncultured Bacteroidales bacterium | reverse complement strand
GACTCCGTGCCGCTGCCTTCCCATGCCCAAGCCCATTGTGCGACCGCGCACAGCAGGGCGAGAATAAATGATGTCTTCCTTTTCATAATCGTTTGTTCTTTTTTGGTGCGGGCGAGGGAGTCGAACCCTGGTCCGCTGTCCGCAGGTGCCACCTACGTTTTTTGAGAGGCGACCCTTTTAGGGTCGATATTCTTACGTGAGTTTCCAAATCCGTAGGTGCATTCCGCTTTGCTCCATGCACCCACGGTTATTGAGAGGTGTCCCTTTCAGGGACGAGCGTGAGTGTTTTTTTACTACCCCACCCCTGCCCCTCCCCTTAGATGGGAGGGGAGTCCTGGTACATGGTCAATGAGCCATGTACTTCTTGCCATTGTGGATGTAGATGCCGTTGGCAGGTTTGCCAGGCAATTCACGTCCGTTGAGGTCGTAGTAGCGGTGAGTACCATCCTCGTCGATGGTTTCGAAGGAATCGATGTCGGTGGCATCCTCCAGCATCATGCTGATGCGCTCGTTGGCATGGTGTGCACTCGGCAACAAGTAAGCACGGAACGGCAGGATAGCCGCCTTCTTCTCGGCATCCGTCGAACTGGCCACAGGATGCCAGTCGCCGTCGCTCTGCAGGATATAGGCGCCAAGATTGGCTGCCGTCTCGTTGTCGATTGTCTCTAATGCGCCTCGCAAGGAGTAACCAAAGCTGTCAACATTCTTGCTATATGTGTTCAGTCCACTGGCAGGGATAGTCTGTGCGATGTTGGTGTTGAGTGTGGTGGAGTTCTTGCGCAGGCGCTTGTTGCCCACCACCTTCACGAGGTATGGTTTCAGAGCCTCCAATTCGCCCGTCACCTCCTTGAACACCAGTGTGTTGCCGTCTCTATCGCTCAAGGTGTAGGCACGAGCATAGGCGGGAACGTTCATCTTGTAAGGTACGCATACCGTGTAAGGTATAGCTGACGTAGGAAGAACACGTGAGTTCTCCACCTTGTCGGTCTCAAATGCATGTGGAACCACATAGTCGAGACTGTCAATCAAGCGGTAACCCTGAGCGTGGAGTTGTCCTCCTGCAAAACTCACGATGTTCGTGCCATCGCTCTCGCCATAGTTCTCTGGCAAATAAACCAATGTCCTGTCTGTGTTGATTCCTATTCGCTTCAGACCGTCGCCACGGAGTTGAGTGATGAAATTGCTGAAGCCGCATTGCAGGAAGTCGGCAAAACGCAGTTTCGTGGCGTTCTCGAACGTGCCTTCATCCAATCCGCTGAGCGTTATTGGCATAGTGATGCGTTCCAACTGGGTCAGTGGTGCCATGGTGGCCTTGTTGATGTGGCTCAGCGCAGTGTACGACAGCAACGAGAGGTCTTTCACATTGGGGAAATCATCAAACCATCCGTTGATGCTTGTGATATTGGAGAGGTCGTCCTGAGCAGCCGCTCCGTGGGCGGCGAAGGCGCAGAAACTCTCATCATCAGTGAAGACACCTCTGGAGATGTTGTTGGTGCGCTGCCATGAATTGCCTGTATAATCCTCATCGTTGATGTATTCCAGATAGAGTGATGGACGAACATAGAAAGCATCGAAGGTCGGGTTGTAGTTGTTGCACAATGCTCTCCAAATTCCTGTCTGGGTGCTGATGCCCATCTTCTTCTTGGCGAGAATATACATTCGTGTCAGTGAGGCATCGTCGTCGAGTGCGTTCCAGTTGAAGTCCTCGATGTCGTCTCCTACCACAAGCACCTCCAGTCCCTCGCATTCCTGCAAGGCCCTTGCCTCTACCTCCTTGCAGGTGCGTGGAAGGATGAGCGTCTTCAGGTTATAGGCTTTCAGGAATCCGTGGTATGGCATTGCGTCGTTGCTCACGGAATACAAATGGCTCCGGTTGCCGTCCATGTCGGAAGTCTCACCATCGACACAGGCTTTAGTCTCCACAATCCTTGCGTCATAGAGGTCGATATACTCCAAATGCCCCAGGTAGTTGGGAGAGTGTGTCCATGTGCAATAGCCTGCAAGATAGCGCATCAGGTCGAAGTCCATGCCAGAGATGGGGCCCTTGACTTTCAGACGTGTGATATGGCTGTAGTCACCACGCACACCGCCCAAGTACGATTTGTGGCCGAAGAGAGGGGTACTTCCCACACTCTTTTCCAATCCAAGTTTCTCCGCCAAGGTGTTGGGTTCATCCAATTCCACGACGATGGTAGCGTCGTTGATATACTCAGCCTCGTCTGAGGAATAGATATGGTCTGCATATTCCTCCCAAGTTTCGCGATAGCGCTTGCAGAGGCCCTTGGGGACCACGATGCGGAAGTCGGAGGGGAGAGAACTGAATGCATGGGGCGCTAACTCGGGTACCGAGTCGCGCTTGATGTTGATGGTCTTCAGTTTGAAACAATCGTCGAATGCGTTGAGACTGATTGATTCTACGGATGATGGTATGGTGATGCTTTCCAAGTTCTCGCAACCTAAGAATGTGGCGTTGAGTTTCTTCACCTTCTGGAACAAAGCGAAATCATCGAATTTACGTAAGTCGGTATTCGCACTGAAAATACCCTCCACATTGGTCCGCATGAGGTATTCTTCGTGGAAGTATCCATTGCCCCTATCGGCCAATGCACTCATCACGGCATCGTCTTCAAATGGAGCGACTATGTTTTGAGTATGTTTCTGCATATAGGGCTGGGCCAAATAATCGACAATCTGGGATTTCTTCACAATGATGTTGCCGATTGACTGATGCCAGGGGTCTCTGCAATGACTCTCTACTGTCTGGTCGGTCACGAAAACCAACTCTTCGAGTGGGAAGTCGATCAGGCCCTGAATATAATCGTTGGAGTCGTAGTCTTTCAAGGCACCCGTGAAGGCCACTCGTTTCAGACTGCTGCAACCCCTGAATATTCGGCCGCCGATGTCGGTCAGACTCTTAGGAAGAATCACTGTCTCCAAGGCTGTGCAGTCCATGAAAAGGTAGTCGGGCAGTTCGTTGTTCTCTTGGATACTCATCCATTGAGACCTAATTCCACTGCTGAGGTTCAGGTAGTGAGCCTTGTTATCGTCCAACACGATGCTGGCGTTATACAGATTCAGATAACGCAGCTTGCCATCGGTGGCCTTGCCACCGCCTTCGTAGCTGTCGCAACCGCTGAGGTAGCGGAGGACGGCTAAGTCGAGGTCGTTGAGTGGTCCACTCACCGTCAATGAGTCGTATTGGGTGTAGTGACCGTGAAGGTAGCGTGGTTCGTCGCCTGCGAAGACAGAGCCTGAGTACTCCCATTCCACTTCCAAACCTAATTGGTCGGCCAATGTTCCGGCTTTGTCGAGTTTCACCACCTTGTTGACCATGTATTCAGCGTCGCTCACGATGTAGTCCTTGTATTCCGACCATGCTGTCAGGTATTTGTCGAGGCTCTGGGCAGGCACGTAAATCTCCAGGCCATCGTTTTTGGGCAGTGCTGATTCGCCCAGTTTGGCAGGAGTCGGGTTGTGAACGATAATCTTCTTCAATTTGCTGCAACCATAGAAAGCTCTTTTGTCAATGTACTCTACCTTTGCGGGCAGTTCTATCTCCCGGAGGTTGGTGCAACTCATGAATGCCCTTGTTCGTATCTCCTTGATTGTGGAAGGAAGTTCGATGTTGCTGAGTTTCGTCAGTTCGTAGAACCATTCTTCACCCACATAGTCCAGTCCCGTGCATTCAAAATACTTGAATTCGCCAAAAGAACGGATGTTGTCTTTCTCATTCTTGAAAGCCCTTCCGAGCCAACTGAATCCATTGAGACTTTTACTGAATCCATCGAGGTCAATGTAGTCGTTCCAAATATCGGGGTCGTAACCTGTGCTGGCTTTGTCCCGGTAAACCAATGACTTCAAGGCTTCTTTGATACCTTTATCAGTAGGTTGTATGATGCTGGGCAAGAAACGGTCTTTATATGTCGCCCATGAGGAGTCGGCTAAGAACCATTCCACCTGTTTGGGCATCATACGGATGCGGGCAGAGGTGTTGTTGAACACTCCTTTGCCAATCCTCACCTGCTCAGGCGTCAACGGTTCGATATGGTTGTCACCGTCGGTAACCAGATATATCATGTCGATACCTTCGAGGTATTTGCAGTCTGCAAAGCAAGAATCTTCCAGCATGATGTTGGGCTGGGTGTAACTGTCGCCGAAAGCACCTGTGCCTTTCAAGTCGGTGAAGTTCACTGTGTGAAGGAACCAGTTGTCCTTGAAGGCACCGCGGGCAACGGCATCAAGTTGGTAGTTGTTAAAGACTCCTATGTCGTTGCAGAGTTTGAGGGCGCCAAAATGTTTTCTCAGGAACTTGTCGTCGCCACCTGTCACGATGGTGTGTTCAATCTTGTGACCATCCACTTTGTGTACTTTCTGGATGGTGCCGTCGTAAGCGTAAGCGTAATTACCGCCGTATTCCTGGTATTGCGTCTCTGGTTTAGCGGATTGATAGACGAAATATGGCTCCAGGGGTGCCCACGACTCGCTGTCGAGGAAATCTTGCTTACGTGAGGGGTCGATGACAATCTTGAACTTGTTAGGCGAGAGGCCGGCGAACACGCTGTCTCCTCCCAATATGAAGTTCTCTGGGCCGAGCGGGTAAGTTCCGTTTCCATCTGTGGTGACAAAGAGGTCGAGTTCTTTGAGTTTGTCGCAGCCAACAAAGGCGGAGTCTGGGATGGTGAGCAACATGCCCATCGATTCATTGGATGTGACGTTGTTCTCTTCAAACTTCACCACCTCCAGTTTTTTCTTGTTGCGGAATGCCATTTTGTCTATGGCCATCGTACGGGTAGAGGCATTTATGCCTTGGCCATCGTCTGTTCCACCAACAATCTTGGCAATCACGATGTCGTCGTTCACTTTCTTGAGATAGGTGTGATAAACGAGGTTTTTAGTTGGGGTGTAGAAGATGTAACCACCTGCCAACGAACCTGCCTGGTGGATGTTCGACAGGATGTTGGCACGCATGCCTTTTTGGAGTTTGTCGCCGTTGTAGCTGCCAATTCCACCCCAAGCGCTACTGGCGATATTGGCTGCGACTGTTGCCTTGTTGCAATAATAAGGAAGGGACGACAGCACGCCTTTCTTTCCATACACACTCGAAGTCTGCGCCAGAGCAGTGCGCATGTTGTTGCATACAGACACCATTTCAGCGTCGTTTTGCAACTTACGGGACAACTCGTATTCTTTGAAATTGTTGATCAGATACAACACGACATGTTCGAACCAAGCAAAATTGTCGCTGTCGTGCATGAATTCATCCAATGTGGACTTGGAGGCTGTCCAGCGGCCTGAATCATCAATGAATCCTTTTTCCCGAAGTACAACGCGCAGGTCTTCGGGAAGGTCGTTATAATTATGGTTCTGTCCGTAGTCGGAGAAGATGAAATCATTGATGGCTTGATGTTTGGTGACTGGGTCTTCGGCATTGACGATTTTGGATTGGCATTCGGTGAAGATCATACCGTTTGCTTTCATCTGATCGATGGTCAGAATCCCATATCTGACAAAGTTGACGCACCAATCTATGGATTCCTGGAGAGCACGCAGCGTGACTTCACCGGCGTAGGCATTGACTGTGTAGATACCAGCGGTACCAATAGCACACAGCACCTCATACATGATGCGTGGAGCCGTCCACCAAGAGATATCCTGGCTCACCACTTGCGAAGTCTGCATGATACCACCTGTGTTGGTGAGATAGCTGTAGGTGATGGCATCGTCTTTTTCATATTGTGTTGTTATAAAGGGAAAATCAGGATTCGGACCTTCTATGATGGCAGGCATGGTGAAGTCGTCCATCTGTCCTTTCATATAATATGAAGGCTTGATATAACAGGTATAGGGTTGCCAGTTGGGGTCGTTGAGGAAGTCGTTGTAGTACTCCGGTGCGACAAGTATGCTGAAGTCTTTCGGTAAATATGCTGAGAGATCTACGACTTTATCACTCTCCCGAAGTTGGTCAGGTGTAGGCAGTCCAAAGATATTGTCACCAGGAATGACATCCTGCGGACCGAGGATTTCCCAATGGTCGTCGCCGTCCTGCACATAGTAGAACATACGGAGTTCCTGGAGGTTTCTACAGCCGGAGAAAGCACCGTTCTGGATTACCATCTTGATGTTGTCGTAACTATTTTCGCTACGGCCGTTGGTCTGCCAGAACTCTATGGCTCTCAGGTCCAGGTTGTCCTTGAAGGCGTTGCGGGCAATGGAGATGGTCTTGTAGTTATAGTAAGAACCAGGGTCGTTGTAGATGCGCATCACACCGTCGTTCGACTTCAGGTAACTGTTGTCGGCACCCACCACATGGGTGTACCAGACGTTCTCGCTGGAAGAGGATAGCAGGGTGTTGGCGGCGAAGTTGTGATAGTTGGCGTTCCAATAATGTATTGTTTCCATCAGTTTGTTGTTGCCGTCGGTGTCGTTCTTCAGCGGATTGCCTTCTGTCCCGCGCATATAGCCATAGCTGGCGCCATTGACGTTCATGTCGGAGTTGGTGTGGCCATAGACGAAGATTCGGGTGTTCACACTCTTCCAAGTCGCGTTGCCCATATAGTTCTGATACTCTCCGCCATCGGTGCTGAAATAGGCCTGGGGAGAGCCTTTGAACACGTCGCTTGCCACATACCCTACTTGGTCGGGACGCAGTGCCTCCCAGTGGTTGTCGCCGCGGGTGGTGTATTGCATCATCTTCACCTCTGTCAGGTTGGGGCAGTCAGCGAATGCCTCTTCACCGATGGTGAAGTCAAAGTCACACTTCGTGTTGTAGTTGTTGGCGTCTGTGTCCTTGAAGTAGAGGGTCTTCAGTTCCGTGCAGCCCTTGAAGGCCCTGGGAGCGATACAGCCCATGAGCGAGTGGTCGCGCCAGTCGCCCACCAGGTCGTTGTGGATTTGCGCGCCGTCAGAAGGGATTTTGCCACCTTCCCAGCCCACTACGGCGGTGACATAGACTTCAGTGCCATTGATGTTCCTCACGAGCCAACCTTTATTGTCAAGGTAGTAGCCTTTCTGGGCGCAGTACGAGTCTGAGAAGTAGAGTCTGTAGTCTTCGACTCCCAAGTAGCGGTAGCGGGTGCCGTCCATCGTGCGTTCCATTTTTGCCTTGGGCATAGAGGTGGCGATGCCGAGGACGGGTATGCCGATGATGTCGTTGATCTGATGGCGGCCATTGCGTCCCCAAGGATTGCTGATTTGGCAGTTGCTGTAACTATCCCAGTGGTCAAAGGGTACATTATCAGGAGCCGACAGCCAAATCCATGTTCCGTTCTTGTAGTAGGTCTTGCCATTAAAGGGTACCTCGATGCCCTGTTCCACATAGTAGGTGCAGTCGTCTGGCAGTAGGACTTCGGAGAAGACGCCCTCGCCCTGCTTCACACCAACGGTCTGCGTGTAGTAGCATTCCTCCATCGTGCACGTCACGTTGTCGGGCAAGCGGACAAAAGTAGCGCCACCGTTGATGCGGATGGTTTCCGACGGACTCATGAGGCAGTGTTTGAAAATCACGGGGATATGGGCAAAGCCCACGATGCCTGATGAGCGGTTGGCAGAGATATAGCCAGTGAAAGAGCACCGCTCTATAGTGGGTGATGCCTTGCATGTGCTGCTGACCACACCGACAAGTCCGCCATAGGTGGCATCGT
>CACYEC010000289.1 GCA_902773225.1 uncultured Bacteroidales bacterium | reverse complement strand
TTCTCCTAAAATAAATCAAATATGACTAACGGTTATCCACAAAAAGACTACAGCTGTCCCACCAAACGCTATGTCCAGATTCTTGAACTCCGTGACGATCCTGAGATGATTGAGAACTATAGGAAACTGCATTCTGAAGCATCGTCATGGAAGGAAGTGCGAGAAGGAATCAGAGAAGTGGGCATCCTCGAAATGGAACTCTATATCCTCGGCACAAAAGTCGTCATGATTGTTGATGCACCTTTAGAATTCGATTGGCAGCAAGCCATGGACCGCTTGGCCACTTTGCCACGACAAGCGGAGTGGGAGGCTACTGTCGCTAAGATGCAAGGATGTGATGAACATGCCCGTAGCGACGAGAAATGGCAGATGATGGAACGCTTCTTCCACCTCTATTGTTAGAGCCCAGTTATACTGTTCTATAGTATCTATCGCATCTATAGTATCTATCCCCTCTATATCTATAAACCTATAAAACTTGACAAAATGAGAAAAACTCTTTTATCCGCTTTGTTGATGGCAACCTTAATGTCAGCATCAGCACAAGACTACAAAATACCAGTCCTTGAAACAGACGAGCCCATGCAGAAAGGAACATTCTCTCCTACATGGGAGTCGTTGAGAACTTACCAAGTGCCTGAATGGTTCCGCGATGCCAAGTTTGGCATTTGGGCGCACTGGGGGCCGCAATGCGTTGAAGGTTCCGGTGATTGGATGGCTCGTGAGATGTACATGGAAGGGACTTACAAGTACAACTACCACCGTGAGCACTATGGGCATCCCAGCGAAGTTGGATTCAAAGACATTCTGCCACTCTTCAAGGCGGAGAATTGGAATCCCGATGAACTCGTGCGTTTCTACAAGGAGGAGTGTGGAGCACAATACTTCTTCGCACTCGGCAACCACCACGACAACTTCGACCTATGGGACAGCAAGTATCAGGAATGGAATGCCAAAGACATCGGACCTCATAAGGACTTGCTTGATGGATGGTCGAAAGCCGCTAAAAAATACGGACTGCCATTCGGTATATCTTTTCATGCCGACCATGCCTGGACTTGGTACGAACCTTCACGTCGCTTCGACCTCAAAGGTGATAAGCGCGGTGTGAAATACGATGGATGGCTGACTAAAGACGATGGTTACAAACCCAACCCTGATGGCACAGAAAAATGGTGGAAAGGCCTCGACCCGCAAAAACTCTACCAGCAAAACCATGATTTCAGCGATAACACGTGGGACAACCGTGGTATTCACAACCAGTGGGGATGGGAAGGCGGTGCATGTCCTCCTACACAGGAGTTTGTGACCAACTTCTACAACCGAACGCTTGATGCCATCAACCGATACAACCCAGACCTTCTCTATTTCGATGTCACCGTTCTGCCATTTTATCCCATCAGCGACGCAGGATTGAAAATCACTACCCACATGTATAACCATAGCATGGCGACGCATAAAGGAAAGAATGAGGCTGTGGTTTTTGGAAAGATTCTCAATGAGGAGCAGAAAGAAGCCCTTGTCTGGGATGTGGAACGGGGAGCTCCCAATAAAATCATTGACCGTCCTTGGCAGTGCTGCAACTGCATCGGTGACTGGCACTACAACAAGGGCATCTATGAAAGGAATGGGTACAAGAGCGCGGCCACTGTGGCCAAATTGCTGGTCGATATAGTGAGCAAGAATGGTAATATGCTTCTCTCTGTGCCTCTCCGTGCTGATGGCACTCCCGACGAGAAAGAACTGGCTATCATGAAGGAGTTTGGCGCTTGGATGAAAATCAACAGCGAGGGTATTGTCAAAACGCGTCCTTGGAAAATCTTCGGTGAGGGGCCCATTGCAGAAAGCAACATCGCCATCAACAACCAGGGGTTCAACGACGGGCAATATACCAAGGCTGGTGCGACGGAAATCCGTTTCACACAGAACGGAAAGAACCTCTACGTCGCCGCACTTGCATGGCCTGAGGATCATACAGTGCATGTGAAGGCTCTGCGTGAAGGTTCCGACTTATGTACCGAGAAAATCAAGTCCATCGAACTACTTGGCTATGGCAAAGTGAAATACCAGAGAACTTCTGAGGAACTCATCGTCACACTCCCTGAGAAGAACCTTAACAACATCTTGCCCTTCCTTAAGGTGAGGTTCTGAACCCAATCGGGATTCTAAATCCCCTCGTCTTATTACTCAACAAGCGTCCCTGCCTCAAATCCATAAGGCAGGGACGCTTTCTATTCATTTCATTAGGGTGCAGACCCTTAGAATCATATGTTCAGGCTTTTATGCCTGGTGTGTCTCATTTGATGAGAACTTTCTTGCCATTGACAATATAAATGCCCTTGGTTGGATGAGCCACTTTCCTGCCTGAGAGGTCGAAATAGACATCCTTGTTCTTGATGCCATCATCAGCAACAGGTGCCTCTATGGCTGTGGCTTCTGTTTCGCCATCCATAGAGGGGAACACTTCCTTCACATAAATGCTTTGCTCTACCTTCGAGATGAATCCTGCCATGCGGATATGCGAAGGATCCAATTTCTCGCCAGAGGCTGTCTTTAGGTCGTGAAGGTCGATAACCACCTCCTTGATGTTGCTAAGATTGAATTCACATGGTTCTGCCCAATAATTGGCTGTGTCGTAAATACGGAAGAAAACATTCGTCGGAGCATTCCTCATCATTCTGACCACCAAATAGTTGTAGCCTGATAGGTCAATTCCTCCCTCTTCGGTGAATCTCCATCCTGCGAAACCGTCCTTCTTCATTTTCAGTAAGTGCACGGTGGGGGCATGTGTCGCTGTGTTTTCGTATAAGATAGTGGGGTTGAACCACTCGTTGCTCAGTTCGAAAGGACGTTCTGGCACCACTTGAAGGGGTTGGTAGCGTTCTGGAGAGGAGTAGTTCACCGTATAGTAGTCAGCATACCACTGGAAACAAGCCACACCGCATGCCTCGTATGGATCCACACCGTTAGCTTCCATCTTCTTCTTGAAAGCTGGTGTGACAGTCCTTCTGTTGATATAATCGTCAATGTCGATGAAGTCGCCTGTGCCTGTCAAAGTCATGGATATGTTGCCGTAATGGTCGAGTATCGCTTTATAGGCCTTGCCCCACTTGCTCGTTGAGGCTGTAGCCCAGGTGCCGTAGTTCTTATATACGGGCTGGTTGAATTCGTTGTAATGGTCTATGGCCTTGGTGTTCTGTGGACTCCAGTCAACCTCTGTGATGACAATCGGATTGGTATAGACCACAGGTACTTGGTTGCCGAAATTTGCGATGGATTTCTGAGGGTCGTAGCTGTCATCGCTGGTGCCATACCATCCTGCGTAGTTGTGCACGGCAAAGCCAATCTGGTCGCCTGTGATGGGATACTTGGCGTATGGCCTGTAGTTCGACTGATAGCCGGTTCCAGGTACGAGGACTATACCCTTGAAACCATTTTCGCGAATCTTATCCACGATGGGTTGGAAGAAATCGTGCAGAGCCTGGTCTGACTCGCTGCCATCGGCCATACGAACACCGATTGGCTCATTGGCCAGTTCAATGCTGATTTGTCCAGAGTATTTCAGTATGGAGTCGTTCTTGGTCACTCTGTCCCATACGTCCATCAAGTACTTCTGATAACTGCCGCCCACATAGATTGTGCCAGGGCATACACCAGGGGGACGCATGATGATGTACAAACCATGTTTCATGCCTGCCTGGGCGATTCTCCAGTAAAGGGTTCTCAAGTACTTGGTCAGGCGGGTACCGGTATATTTGCTGAAGTCGGCCTCACCCGTGCCACTCTCGCGGCTATCCACTTTCCAAGAGTTGGCATTCCCGTTTGTCCAGCAGGGGTCAAGATGAAGACGGAACAGATTGCAGTAAGCACCATTGGTGGAGTCGGTGATGGCAGTGAAGAGTTTGTCGAAATAGTTGATGCAACTTGATACAGTGCCGTCAGAACAGTTGTTGCCCCAACGGTAGGAATTGAAATAGGGGTTGGGGGTATCCATCACGCCGTGTAGCACTACCGTGTTGCCTGAAGGGTCTTTAAATTGGTTGCCGTCCACATGCAATGGGACAAGTTTGCCAAAATTCACTTGTGCTGTCGCCATAAGCGATGCCAAGCACATCATGATTGTCAATAGTTTTTTTCTCATAACAGCAGATATTTTAGATCAGTTTTAAGTTCGTTTTGCAAATTTACAAATAAATAATGACATGAGCATTCAATTATAAGTCGGAATTTGTATGTCTTTTCTGTAAAGAAATAGTTTTCTTGGTGTGGTTTTCTTGTAATTCCCGAACTTTATTTAATTTTGTACCGTTTTCTTGCAAAATTAGAACATGAGACATCGACTTATACTCTATATTATAGCCTTATTAGTACTGGTCTTTGTGGGGTGCACTGGCGGAAACGAGACGATGATTGACTCCACGTCTGATTTCAACATAGCATTAGAGCGGGCTCAAGGTTATGCTTATCCCAGCGACACGATGAACCTCGACACCGCACGGCTGATGGGGCTGGCTTTGCTGAATCACGACTCCGTCAAGGCCAACCCTGCTCACCGTATGGAGGTGTTGCGTCTGTTGACAGATGTGGCACGTGTCGGGCAGGACTACGAGGAACAAGTGAAATGGGCCTCCCAACTCGTCACACTTTGTCGAAAGTGTCATGATGAGACTGAGGCATTGCGCTCGGAAGCGGAAATAGGCATCGTCCTCACCCAGTTGGGACAACGGATGGAAGGTCTTGCGCTACTCGATAGTGTAATCGCACAACTGGAAACGCAACGTCATTTTTGTGAACTCGATGCATGTGTCATCGCCATGAAACGCAAACTCACAGCTCTCAGCCTGTTGCCGGAAATCGCCGCGTATGATGGTACCGTCGTTCAGGAGCAACGCCATGCGGACATCATAGCCTTAGCCCAACGTCTCATTGGCAAACTCGATGACTACGAACAGCATCCAGACGATTATGCCGACGGGTCGCCACGACAGCCTGCTTCCGATGAGGTGTCAGACTACTGCGATTTCTATCGTTCCCAGGCATACGCCTTTTTGGCTCAAGCCTATGCCACTTCTGGGCAGCACGAAGATGCGAGACATTACGAAAGTTTGTTTTCTCAAAGCGACTACGGGCAGACGCTCAACGGACGCAGTGCCATAGCCGAGACTTGGAGAATGTTGGGCGACTTTGATAAGATGCTGGCCACATACGATGAGATAGATAGCTTGATGGGCGACGACACACTCAACATCAACTATGTGCGTCAGTTGAGAGGCCGTGCCATTGCCGCTGAGGCTCGGGGCGACCATGCAGCCAGTCAAGTTTACTGGTTGCGGCACTCCCTCCTGAGCGAGGCGGTGAACGACCAGTTGCAGTATTCTCAGGCTCACGACTATGCTACCCGCTACCATACCCGGAAACTGCAACAAGAGATGGAAATGCATCGTGAGGAGAAGAGAACCGTCATCGCTGTCAATGTCGCTATGTTCATCTTCCTGTTGGCTGCTATTTGCATCACCGCCATGCTCTATCATCGCAATCGGCTGATTCGTCAGAAAAATCGCAGTCTTGTACGTCAGATATCTGATGTCATGGATTACAAGGATAAATATTTTGCCTTGAGTCGTACCGAAGAGAAAACAGTCGGCTCAACAAACAATCTTGATACGATGGATGCTTCAGCGCTTTTCCAATATCTCAGCCGAGTTATCATCGACGAGCGATTGTTCCTTGACGCCAACTTCGACCGGCAAAGCGTCATCGACCGTTTTCACTTATCAAAGGAACGGATAGGCACCGCTTTCGCTCAGGGCAGCGAATATGCTTCTTTGGCTGCTTTTGTCACAGCCTGTCGTTTGGAGTATGCCACTCATCTGTTGCTTGAGCAACCATCTCTTCCTATTGCTCAGGTGGCAACAGCAAGCGGTTTCTCGAGTGCCAATCATTTCAGCCGCAATTTCAAGACGGTTTACGGTCTTTCCGCTACCGAATTCCGAAAGCAGAGCGAGCAGAGTTGAGCAATGTAGTCGAATGTAGTCGTCTGAAATGATAGATAACATTTCATCACCCATTTCTTAACATTTCATCACCTGACCACAGTGGGTGTTTTATGTCCTTTTGTCTTTGCAAACCGTCTTTTAGACTTTGCAAACCGTCTTTTATACCATGCAATCTGTCTGAAATAATGCATCAATATGTCTGAATTTCAAGAAAAACAAACCCTATCAAAATAAAAAGTAGTAATTTTGCACGAATATAATACACACATGTGCGCGTAAGGCGCATATGTGTGTATATGCGCATACAAAACACGTGTAACGATAAATCAACATCTCAAAACAATCTATGGAACCAACAACAATCATCTATTTGCTCATAGGCATCATCACCCTGCTGTTAGGGATTATCATTTTCCAAGGGTGGCTTATGCTACGAAAGAATGACGAGATCGAAAAAAAGAATGATGTCATCGTCCGTGAGGTTCGTCGAAATCAGACCCTCATTGACCGTGCAGTGCAACATGGCATCAGCCGTGCCGCATTGCTTTAACCGAAGAAACAAGAGTAAAGAAACATCCTTGGCTAACGGAAATTTGGATATATAAAACTACAAATAATAACAGAAATGAAAAAGTTAATGTTTTTGATGTTCGGCTTACTGGCGATAGTCAGTTGCAAGGACGACGACAACGATGGCCCGGCCTCCAAAGAACAATACGAGGAGGCGAATGGACAGTGGTATGCAGAAATACCCATTAGTGGTACAACCGCCAACTGGCGCACGGAGGAGGAAGGCGACTCCACCACATACGACCATGTGGCAGCCCTGATTTTCCTCAACGGTTATACCACCGCCGCCAGTTACTGGTGCTATATTTTTGTTCAGGATGGTGAATTAGTGAACTTCGATGGTTTCGGCAGTCGCGACGAGGAAGCCAACTTCGACTTCACCATGGATAAAGCTGGCAACATCACCACTTCAAGCCATCTGTCGAATGCGCCAGAGGTGTCCAACATGCACTACGCCGACAGTATTCTCACTGCAGATGTGGCTTACAAAGACCGAACCCTCCACTTGACATTCACCCGTCCGAAACAGACGGATGTGCCTACCCTCAGTGAGTACTGGGCCATTCTCCAGGAAGAGGGAATTGTTGGCGGTAGCACAGATATGAATGGTGACTTTTTGACCGAGATCACCGATAAAAACGCTACAGAGTCCTCACGCGCAAAATAATTCAGGAAATCGACAATAACAATACAACACAATGAGAAAGATTACAAAAACATTTCTGCTTGTTGCCACATTGATGGTGAGTCAGGGAGCATGGGCTCAAGATGAATCTTGGGAAGGCTCAGGAACAGAAGCAAATCCCTACAAAATCAGTACAAAGGACGACCTCGTGAAACTTTCCGAGAATGTGAACAATGGTAATTCTTACCGGCGGGCATATTTCGAGTTACAAAATAATCTTGACTTTAGTGAAAGTGACGACTTTGTTCCTATCGGCATAGGCAACGAAGAATATGAAGGAACTCCCTTCCAAGGTATATTCGATGGCAAGGGTTACACCATCAGCGGCATTGATTATGCTTTCAACCCCGACGAAGAAGATGGTGTGGGTATTGGTCTGTTTGGCTACATTTGGTATCCAGCCGTCATCAAGAACGTGAAGTTGGACAACTGCTCATTCACTGGCAACTATCAAGTCGGAGGCATTGTTGGCGCAAGTGGCGGTTACGGTTCTGAAGACTATGGTATATTCAATTGCACCGTAGGAAGCGACGTCACTATTACTGCTGAAAAAATGACCATTGAGGAGGAAGAAATACCTGGTTCCTACGCAGGAGGCATTATTGGCTACTGCCACGCTCTTACTGTAAAAGACTGTTACAGTGAAGCCACGGTGGTCGGTGATGAATATGTAGGCGGCATCTCAGGTTACATTTTGGGCAACGCGTCTTCAGAGGCCTTCATTGTTGAATCCTACTATAGCAATGCAGAAGAGGCTGTTGGTGGCCGTGGAAATGCAGACGAATTTACACCTGATGCAACAGATGGCATCCTGAAAATCACCCTTTTCGACGACGACACCGATGAGACCATCAAGATTAAGAATAAACAACGCATGGAGAACTACAGTCGTTTGACCTGCGATGTTACCATAAAGGGTCGTACCCTCTACAAGGACGGTCATTGGAACACCATCAACCTTCCATTCCAAATCTTGAAAAAAACCTATTCGGAAGATGTCGAATGTCCTCTTTATGGTGCCACGATCAAAAAATTTAACATCAACAGCAGCGAACTTCAAGACCATACTTTAACGCTCACCTTCGATGATGTAACCAGCCATACAGCAAACAACACCCCATACCTTGTGAAATGGGAATCAGGCAATAACATCACTGACCCTGAGTTTAAGAATGTCTATGTAGTGTATAGGAACACTATCGTCTCACACGAGGATTACGATGTGGACTTCATCGGTATCACCACTCCCAAATCCTTTGTTGCCGGCGACCGTCATATCCTTTACTTAGGTGCAGACGACCATCTGTATTATCCCTCCGATCGACTGACCATCAATGCCTTCCGTGGTTATTTCATACTTCAGAACAATATATTGGCCAGCGAACTCCCGACTGATTCAGAGAATGGTGTGAATGTTGTCCTGAACTTCGACGGTGAATCAACGGGCATCCAGACCATCAACAATGGTCAATGGTCAATGGTCAATGGGCAATGGTACACTATTGATGGCCGCAAACTCAATGGCCGGCCAACACAGAAGGGCCTATATATCCATGGAGGCCAGAAAGTGATGCTGAAGTAGGAACCAAATGACATAGCAATAGAATTATATTCATAATAATCATCTAAATTATTAACAAGAATTAAGCAATGAAAAAGACTTATGAAAGACCTTCTTTGAAGGCAGTGGAGTTTGAAGCAGTAGGGCCAATCCTCGACCCTACAGTGACGAATGTAAGTGGTAATTCTGGCTTGAAATACGGCGGTGGAGGCAGTGGCGAAGCCCGTTCCAACGAACGCGACAACCGCAACGATGCCGAATGGGGAAACCTCTGGTAAGGTCAACCACAAGTTGGAGACCGAGTACGCAAGCGTCCTTGTCTGAGGCAGATACCCTCGAAAGCATGCTTGCAATACCCCAAATAAGTGAAGATGATAAAAACTAACTAAAAAAATCGATGAAACAGAAATTTCTTACTATTATTGCTCTCTTGTGTACCGTTGTAATCGGTGGATGGGCACTGACCGAAGGAGAGACTAATGGATTTTGGAACGATGAGACAAACCGTTCCACAAGTTGGGGCGCCAACTATTGGGAAGCCTCTGAATTCACCATCAGCACCGCTGAAGAATTGGCCCAGTTCGCGCAAATGGTGAACAATGGCAATGACTTTGGCGGAAGAACCGTGATTCTGACAGCCGACATCGACCTTTCCAATCACGAATGGACCCCAATAGGTTATTGGGCCAGCGATGGCGGAAAAACCTTCAAAGGCACATTCAACGGCAACGGAAAGACCATCAGCGGTCTGACCATCGACGAAACCGACGGATCGCAAAAGGGACTCTTCGGACAAGTTGATTATGTTGGAACCGTGAAGAGCGTGCACCTCGCTAACAGTAGCATCAAAGCAGGCAGCTTTGTAGGTGGCATCGTGGCATACAACTACGGTACGGTCACCGACTGTGTGGTTGACGAAGACGTAACCGTAGAAGACAATGGCACAGGCCAGCAGTTGGACGTGTTCGGAGGTATCGTCGGCTACAACCGAGGAAGCATCATCGGTTGTGTGAGCAAGGCACACCTCGGTCGCGCCAACGGCAACCAATGGGGTGGTATAGCCGGTGTCAGCACCAAGATCTCCAATAACGACAACCCTAAGATCGCTGACTGCTTGTTCTGCGGTTCGATGAACATCAGCGACAACGGAACTGTTGGCGCCATTGTCGGCAACAACTACGCAGGCAGCACCCTCGCCCACAACTTCTACTATGGTTGCACCATTCCCAATGATGGCAATACCACTGGCATAGGTGTGGGTACGAGCAATGGACCTGAAGATGTTGAAGACGGGACTTCAATAGTTTACACCGTGACCACCGACCCAGAGGCTATTCCTCATGCAAAGGTCGCTTTCAACATCATCAACGAGAATGAGCCTCGCGAGTACGAAACAGCTGGTATCGCCGTTACCGACCACAGCGTGATGACAAGCGACAAGATTTTCCGTGCTGTCAGCGGCAAGAATGTGGAATTTCCACAGATTTCAAGCCAAGGCCTGTATAACTACACCGGCTGGGGTGTCAAGGACAATGTGGCCGAGTTGATTCACGTTCCTTACCAAGGAATCTATGCCTTTGGGATGCCAGCACAAGACGTAGTGGTGACTGCCACTGAGACAGAAATCGACATTCACGATCCCCAACTTGCTATGGATGGAGAAGGAACAGCATCTTATCCATACCATATTCTCAACTTGTCACATCTGCTGAAGGTCAAAGAGTTGGTGGAAAATAGCGAGACTGGAGCCATTTACTTCGAACTCGGGAACGATATATACTGTGGTGATTACGACTTTAGCAACAATGCAATAGGAACAGAGGAGCATCCTTTCACTGGTGTGTTCGACGGTAAAGGTTTCATCATCGATGGTCTGAATGCCAACAACGGAACGAGTGGACATGGACTGTTCGGTGTGATAGGCGAAGGCGGTATAGTCAAGAACCTGACCATGACGAATGCCAGCATCACAGCAACCACCAATTCTGGTGTCATCGCCTGGAAGAACAATGGCGGTACCATTGAGAACTGCCATGTGGATAAGACCTGTACCATCACCATTTATGGTAATTCTAACGTGTCTTGCACCGACATCGGCGGAATTGCAGGTTATAGCAAGGGCTCCATCAAGGGTTGCACGAGCGCAGTCAGCTTCCAGGAAGAGAACAACCCGACCTACGCTGCTCAATATCCAGTGGGTGGTATCGTGGGCCATTACAGCGGTGACAATAGCGTAGAGAACTGTCTGCTCTTCTCTTCCGACGACCAGTTGCTGGGCAAATTACATACGATAGGTCCGAGAAACTCCGTCGTGTCTGTGAACAATAGCTACCGCGTAACAGCCACTACAGCGATTGAAGACCAGTATGTTTACACAGCCAGAATCATCCAGTTCGAAGAAGGTCTGTCTGTAGTCGGCGACGAAGGGACCGCCCTCTCTCAATACGGACAGGGATTCTATGCCGGCATTGCCTACAACGCGAATGAATTCCTTTACTACAATGGTATAGGCTACACCTATGGTGGTTCAGTCCGCATTCATTATGAGAATGTGCCCGATGGCTACGACTATCACCTTGAGAGCAACGATGCAGGTGTGACCTTCACCAGAATAGAGGGTTCAAGCGATTACACCATGAACTGCTACCATGCCAAAACGAAAGACATCACGGTGAGCATCGTGCTCGACGTGTTGGATTGGAGTGGTTTAGGAACAGTGGATGAGCCCTACCTTATATATAATATAGATCAGATGAATCTTCTTGCCACGAATGTGAATGGTGGGAACGAATACGAAGGTGTATATTTCAAACTGATGGACGACCTCAACTATGGTGGCGACAGCACCGGCGGCGACGTATCCTACGAGAACTATACAACAGTAGGTAGCAGCACCACGTTCCAAGGCATTTTCGATGGCAACGAAAAGACCATCAGTGGTATCGTCATCAAGCAAGGCAATAGCAATCTGAGCCAAGGTATATTCGGCTATATTAATGGCGCCAAAATCAAAAACCTGACCCTCAGCAACAGTTACATCCGTGGTCAATACTACGTGGGAGGTATCGTAGGGTCTGCAGGTTACGACAATGGTGCAACTATCGAGAATTGCCGTGTTGTCAACACCATGATTTATGGCAAGGAAAGAGTCGGAGGTATTGTGGGTAACGCCAAAGCCGATATCACCAACTGCCATGTAGGCAGCGATGTTCAATTGCATCCCCACACCTACGATGAGGGCCGCGAATATTTTGGTGGTATAGTCGGTTATAGCAATTCTTCAGTGATCAGGGGATGCACCAGTGGTGTTTCCATTACGAAGGGTTCAAATGACTACAGCAGGATGCAGTATGTCGGTGGAATCCTTGGCGGGTCAAATAAAGACAACGTGACGACAATATCCTACTGTCTCTATTTGGGCGAAAACCTTGAAGCCCAACATGGCAGTGGTGAAACAGAAGACTATAAGGGCGGCATAGTCGGATACACGGAGAATATAGGAAGACTTGTGTTGACCCAGAACTACTATGTCAAAGAAGGTCTCGGCGGCGTCTATACAGAGGACATAGAGGCCTCCTATGGCGCGGTTCATGCCAATGTTGCAACTGTTGGTGTTGACTTTTTTGAATATGGCGACTATGAAGAGGATCTTAGCAGTGGAGATGTCAAAGTCTATCGGAATGGTTTGCTCTACGATGGCAAATTCTACACAAGTAAGGATATTCTGGTCAACTTCAACGAGGGAACAGGTACGGAAGACGATCCTTACCTCATCAGCAGTACAGAGGAATGGGAGAAGATCGACCAAGCGCTGAAGTTAGGCAACAGTCTCAGCGGCAAGTACTTGAAGCAGACCGCCAACATCGACGTAACGACTATGTCGGGTTCAGAAGAGAGCAAGCCATTCGACGGCATCTATGATGGCGACGGCAAAACACTGAATGTGGCCATCGACAATGTCGAAGCTGACTTTGCCGCTCCTTTCAGGTTCATCGGCGGCGCCACCATCAAGAACCTGGAAGTGGCAGGTACCGTCGCAGGCGATTTGCACTCGGCAGGTCTTGTTGGAGCCATGATGGATGAAACGACCAACATCATTGAGAACTGTCTGGTCAGCACTCAGGTTACCTCAAACGATACTCATGTGGGAGGCGTCGTCGGTCATGCGAGAAGTACAACAGCCACTATCGCAGGCTGTATGTTCAATGGTACGCTTGCCGCCCAAACAGGAACTAACACTCGTGGTGGTGCTATCGTAGGTTGGAGCGTCAACGGAGAACACATCACTGTGAAGGACTGCTTCGAGAACTATCCCACTCCTGATCCTTGGTTTGCCTCTGCTTTGAATTACGGAGAGGGAGACCATTTCGGTGGAACAGTCATCAACTCTTATAGGAAGAATGACAGAGGCGAAGATATTGATGACAGCCAATTCGGCTACCCGATTATCTCGAAGACTGAGGGGATTGCAGTTGAACTCGACAACCTCACAGAATACAGTGTCAGCGGTATCAAGGCAGGTAATCCGGCTGCGAGCAATCCTGGCATCCTGTTTGACGGCATTGTTTATGCTGGAGAACATGAGACAGTGAAACTCAAGATCTATAGCATTGAACCAGGCTTGTCTCTTACCAATTTGGTTGCAGAGAGTACACTTGGAGTAGATATTGATGACAACATCCAGCATGAAGAACTGACAGCAGACGAGAATGGCCTCTACGCCTTGACCCTCCAATATGATGAAAAAGACAAGTATCAGTGTGAATATCATATCACGGGTGAATTTGCCACCAGCGATTGGACTGATACCGGAGCAGGTACAGAGGAAGATCCTTATAAGATTTACACAGTAGCTCAACTGCAGAAACTGTCAAACGACGTGAATGGCGGTGAGTTATTCACCGGCAAGCACTTCCAACTCATGAACGACCTGACCTTAGAAGGCACCAACACCTTCACCCCAATCGGTTATGAGAACAAAGAGTTCCAGGGCCATTTCAACGGTGCAGGCTACACCATCAGTGGCATCATCATTGAGAAAAATGGCGCCAGCACAGAAGACCAGAATATCGGTTTGTTTGGAAACCTTACCCGCGGTGGTTCTGTCAAGAACCTCACTATCGCCAATAGCCGGTTCGTGGGCTATAAGATGGTGGGAGCCATTGCAGGTTACGTCAACTACCAGGCAACCATCGAGAACTGTCATGTGGGTTCAGATGTGGAAATCTTAGCCAATGATGGCTTCGATTACAATATTACGCTTTCCAACCACGGCGGAATTGCAGGAGCGCTGCAAAGCAACAGCCAAATATTGGGATGCACCAGTGGTGCTCAATTCAAGTTGCCTTACAATGGCTCCTACCTGAGTTACGAGGGTTGGGGCGGCATCGTTGGCGCTATGTCAGAATCCACAGTGAAAGACTGTGTCTATTATGGTAATCTGAAGACACAAGACCACCATGGAGACTTCTGCGGAGTGATCGGTATTGTTTCAGTTAGTGGTACTGGTTACACCATCGAAAACAATCTCTATGTGAAGACAGACTGGGTTGGCGCGGGATTGCGTTTGTCAAATGAATCGACCAGCAGTGATGTAGAAGGACAGGCCGAGTGGTGTGAGCAACTTGGCGTTTATGCTGTTCCTGAGTCATTCGGCAGCATCGTGAAGACCTACGGAGAAGATGATGAGTGCGAAGGCATCATTGTCTATGAAAACGGTATGGTATATGATGGCATGTTCTTTGGTCAGAATGACGCTGAAATCGCAGAGGTTTCGTACATCGACGCCGACGGAACCGAACAGACGGTCAATGCCTACGTGCTTAACGGCAACGAGACCGTCCTCAATCAGGAATGGTATGTGGTCTTGAACGATTTGACTTACGAGCACGAGTTGGTCCTCCGCAAAGACGTGAATCTCATCCTTGGCGACGGCACGACCATGAAATTTGTCAATCCCGAGCAGAGAGTCATGAAAGCTATAGATGGAAGACTCGGTCTTGCCTTAAATCCTTCCTACGACCTGACCCTCTATGGACAGACAGGACAGACAGGTACGCTCAGTTTCGATTATGAAGACGACAATGTTAGCGTCGGTGTCTTAGTTGATGATTTCGTTCAGAATGGTGGTCGAGTGATTTCACAAGGTATCCGTTATACCATCATTGCTGGTGATATCACCCCTCTCGAAAAGATGGGTTCCATCACCATCAACCGAGGTCAATTCAATGCCGTAGATGACCAGGAGGTCTTCACATCTGGAAAACTGACCATCAATGGCGGACAGGTTGACATCTATAAAGTAAGCATTGAAGCGTATTATGAAATAGGTGAGGAGGAAAGAATCCTACTTGGATGGACTGAAAATGAGGATTATGTCAAAATCGACAATATCTGTATATCCGAAGATGTTTCAGAAACGATAGAGCGTCCCGACTTGATTCAGATTCACGCTCAGCGTCCCTTCATCGACGATGATAACACATTGCATGACGGGAATGAAGTCTTTGAGAATCCGATTAGCATCGAGGGCAAGAAGTTGATTCCGGCCATCATCCAACTGGCTGACGCTGCAGATAACAGCGACTTACTGTCTACCTACTACGATAGAGGTCCAATCACAGTGATACTGAAAGACCGCAAGTTGTGGAAGGGTGAGTGGAACACGTTCAGTCTGCCGTTCAAACTGACAAAAGCAGAGATTGAACAGCAGGACCGTCACCCACTACAAGGTGCTGAAATCAGACGTCTGAATTCTTCATCTTTCAGGGAAGGCACGCTGACGCTGGACTTCACCGGTGATTTGCTGTCCAATGCATCTGATGATGAAGTTGTGATTCAAGCAGGTGCTGCGTACATCGTGAAACCTGCAGGCGAAGTGAACACTTACATCGAGAATCCTGAGTTCAAGAATGTGTTCCTCACTGCAAGAACAATTGCAGAAAGTGTTTATAGTCAAACCACCTACACAGAGACAGACTACGTTGACTTCATGCCGAACTTCACTCCTTACGAGATTGCTGGTGAGGACAAGACCATGCTGTACATGGGTGCGGCAGACGTGCTCTATTACCCCGAAGCAGCGATGACCATCAACAGTTTCCGCGCTTACTTCAAGTTGAAGGGTGGTCTGACGGCTGGCGACCTCGCTAACGGTGTGAACGCCATCGTCCTGAACTTCAATGGCGAATCGACGGACATCCAGACCATTAACAATGGTCAATGGTCAATGGACAATGGTCAATGGTACACGATTGATGGTCGCAAGCTCAACGGTGTGCCAACACAGAAGGGTCTCTACATCCACGGAGGCAAGAAAGTGTGGGTTCATTGAACATTAGATAAATTGCTCACGCAACTTCGGATAGCGGGGGAGGGTTCGACTCCCTCTCCCGTAACAAAGAACAAAAACAATACTGGTTACAAACAAAGATGAAAAAGTTTTTTACGAACATCCGCATCATGGCTTTACTGCTTGGCCTGATGTCGGTCAGCGCAGTTCACGCCACGGTCTATAAGGACTACACGGTGAACGTTAACGCACTGAAAGCAGGAGACATCCTTTTGGAAGGAACAACTGTCAACTACACCACTTCCACTGGATATCAAGAAACTATTGGGATTGTCTTCAATGCCAACAAGTACGGTCTCAGCGAAAACAGCTGCTCCACCGAAGAAGCAAAAATCTACGGACAGAAGTCTTTCACGGTGGGAACAAATGGCGTCATCAGTATCGGCGGCGACAACTACTACCCATACTTGGCAACCCAAAACCCCAACTCTTGGAAAGTAACAGAAGTAACTGGTGCCGGGTGGGTGTATCTCGAAGGAAACGATTTCGATATGCTGAGCAACCATTGGAAAGGTGTAGGTGACGAAGCCAACCCCTTCGAAATCTGGAACGAAATGGACTGGAGATGGATCCATACCAAGATGATGAACATGACCTCCAATGATGTTTTTGGCAATCGCTACACCCACTTCAAACAGATGGCCGACTTCACCATCACTCAGGGAATCGGCGTGACAGGTTCCGGCCACTCAAAGTCCTTTGGCGCTGTTTACAACGGCGATGGCCACACCCTGACTTGCAACATCTCTGGCGATTCAGAAGCAGCAGCCCCATTTTACCAATTGAACGGTGCCTATATCCACAACCTGAATGTGGCAGGCACCATCAGTGGCGGTATCCATTCAGCCGGCCTTGCTGCATATACAGATAATGCGACCATAAAGAACTGCCGTGTGTCGGCATCCATTACCTGCACGGGTGGCAGCAACAACGACGCTCATGGTGCAGGCGTAGTGGGCCATGCGAGAGAAAGCAATCTTACCGTAAATAATTGTCTGTTCGACGGAACGCTCACCGCGACCTCCAACGGTCTTGGCGATATCCGCTTAGGCGCCATCGTCGGCTGGGGAGGCGAAAATGCGAATGTCCAAGTGACAAACTGCTTAGAAAACGGTACATACAATGGCACCACCTCCAACAGCCAGAAGGCTTTCTGCTGGAAATACAACAACGGTGCAGGGACAACGATAGACGACATTTCCAATTGTTGTCACATCTCAGCCTTCGACGACGACCGCACCAGTGGTTCCATCCGCCTCTACAAAGTGGTCAGTGGGACCGATGGTCTGACTGTCAATCCAAAAGAGAACATCACAAACATCGTCGAATTTGGCGATTATTCATATTCTACCACCGAGAATGGCAACTTCATCATCAACTCCACCTTCTATGCCAAAAAGGACAATACTGTGATGTTCAAGATAGGCTATGACGATGCCATCCTGAGTTTGAGCAACCTGAAAGTGAACGATACAGCTCCCACGGCTACCGATACGGAGAAAGTATATACCTTCACCCAGACAGCCGCTGAATCAATCATTACCGCCACATTAGACATCATCCACTGGACCGATGAGGGCTACTATGCAGACGCTTATGCCACAGTAGATAACACGAAAAAGATTGCCACCATCTCTACGGCAGCACAGTTGGCCCGCTTGGCCCATCAGGTGTATAGCGGTGAAGACAGCGGCGAAGGATGGACCTATTTGCTGACTGAAGACCTCAACATGAGCCAGTATGAATGGACTCCCATAGGCAATGGTATGATCACTCGCTTCCGTGGCACATTCAATGGCCAGAACCACAAGATCAGCGGTGTGCATGTTGCAAACACCGACCGATATGTGGCACTTTTCGGCGTGGTGAATGGCACGGTGGAGAATCTGAAATTGACCAACAGCCAGTTTGAAGGCCGCCAAAACGTGGGTGGCATCGCTGGAGAAGTGCGCGGAAAGATTCAGAACTGCTACGTGGGCAACGATGTGACGGTGAAGGCAGTCGTGACTGATGACAGTGACAGCGGCAATGACTGCGGTGGCGTTGTGGGCAGTATCCAGAGCCAGAATCAGACTACCAATTACCCTGCCAGCGAAGCGGAGATTCTTGGCTGCTACTCTGGCGCGACCGTGAGCGGTAAGTCTCATGTAGGAGGTATCGTGGGACTACAATACTCTAATGGTGGCACAGTGCATCAAAACGTGTCGATGGCCAACGTCTCGGCAACAGGCGATGATGGCAGTGTAGCCTACACGATCGGCAACATCAAGTCAGGCGGCATATCTGAACAAAATTTCTATGTAGCGGATGAAGCCAGTGACAACAGCATCGATGTACGTGGTTACCTCATCGATTTCTCAGACGAACTGAAGGAATTGGGATTCGAAGTTGATTACAATTACAGCAACAACATAGCACACGTAACAAGTGGCATCACCTTCGCACAACGTTCTGTATATGACGCAGATGGCCTGGGTCAGATCTACTGGTTCAAGTGTGAAGGCAAATGGTATGGCTACGCTGGAAGACATCTCTATGTTGATGTCCCCACTGTCTATGGCGGACTTGACTTGGAGAACGTGAAATTGAATGGCGAGTCTCTGCAACCGACTTTAGGAACTTCAGGATATGAACCAAGATACTATTTCAACATCACTGACAACAGTATCATCACGGGCAACTTGGTGATGACACTCGACAACAACAACCCAAAGAACAGCACGATGATAGAGAAGGTCAACGGAAAGACCCTCAACGTGAAATTGGCCGACCGCACTCTCTACACCGATGGATGTTGGAACACCCTGTGTCTGCCTTTTGATCTCACTATAAAAGATTCTCAATTCGAAGATGTTGCCTACAAATTGAGGACACTCGTCTCATCTGATTTTGACAATATGACGGGCAAATTAACACTGACTTTCAACACTGAATATGATAACCTCAAAACCATCGAGGCTGGTAAACCCTACATCATTTGGTGGCGGGAGGAAAACAACAAGCCAGATATCGTTAACCCTGAGTTCGAGAATGTGACCATCAACAGTACCATTACCCCTATCGCGACCAAATACGTGGATTTCGTGGGTAATTACTCACCTGTGGATTTAGAGACTAACGACAAGTCGGTGCTCTACCTCGGTGCCGACGACTATCTCTACTATCCCACTGAAGACATGACCATCGGTGCTTGCCGCGCTTACTTCATGTTGAAAGGCATCACGGCTGGTGACCTGCCAGAGAACGGTGTGAATGTAATCATGAACTTCGACGGTGAATCGACCGCTATCCAGACCATCAACAATGGTCAATGGTCAATGGACAATGGTCAATGGTACACCATCGACGGACGAAAACTTAATGACCGTCCAACACAAAAGGGTCTCTACATCCACGGAGGCAAGAAAGTGTGGGTTCATTGACCCAGTACCAGGACTCCCCTCCCATCTAAGGGGAGGGGCAGGGGTGGGGTAATGTTAAAAATACTCACCCACATCCCTGAAAGGTACACCTCTCAATAAACGTGGGGCATGGAGCAAAGCGAAATGCTCCTTCGGATAGCGGACGAGGGTTCGACTCCCTCGCCCGCAACAAAGAAAAAAACAAGAAAAATGAAAAAAAACTTACTGATAGTTTTCGCCCTGATGTGCGCGGTCGTACAGGGGGCATGGGCATGGGAAGGCAGCGGAACAAGTACCGACCCATATTTAATTAAGACAAGCGACGATTGGAAAGAGTTTGCACGATCAATAAGGTGGGGCTACGACTTTCAGGGTAAGCACTTCCGAATGACAGCCGATATCGATGCCGACGGGGCCACTGCGGGCAGTGACCAGTATTCGTTCAACGGCACGTTCGACGGCGACGGTCACACACTGACCTACAATCAAGGCAGTTACGATTCGCAGCAGGAGCCTACTTTTGTGGATGACTACTGCGCCCCGTTCGTCCGTTTGAACGGCGCCACCATACGCCACCTCAATGTGACGGGTAGTATTTACAGCAACCACATGTATGCCGCGGGCATAGCCTCGATTATCGACGGCTCCAGCGTGACGACCATTGCCGACTGCCATGTGAGCAGCCTGCTCTATGCCGGCCCGAACCTCAGCAGCGACGCCAGTTTCGGCGGCATCGCAGGCAATGTGCCCTCCACTTGCCAAGCCGACCCCATCATACAGGGTTGCACCTTCAACGGTAGGATTAAGGGTAACGCTACCCGTAGCAGCGGTCTGGTTGGCTACACCAACCGCCCCATCGCATTCACCGACTGCCTGTTCGACCCCCAAGAGTCACCCTCCAACAACGAATGCTCAACGCTGGTGCGCATGGCCCCAGGCGTGACCTGTACCTTCGCCGAGTGCTACTACACCATGAAGATGGGCACCGACCAGGGCAAGTTCATCTTCACAGAAGTGTCGGTTCCCGAAGGCTGCACCGCCGAGATTCTCGGCGATCCATTCAAGACCCTTGAAGGAAAAGACTACTATACATCAGGTACCCAAGTATTTCTGACTGTGCCAGAAGGCACACCTTTCGACCACTGGGTGACGGAGGGGGAACCAGGTTGCTTCATCAACGACCCATGGACAGCCGGTGGTGTCCACACCATCAGCGATGTCCGTTCCCAGCCAATACTCAGAATAGCCACCTCTATGCCAGCGCCGTACCAGAAAAACCGAGAACGCTGTGGCATCAACTACCGATACATCTCCAACCGCGACTACCTGCTCTTCATGAGCGACTCCATACGCCAGGCCCGCAACTTCCAGTTCGACAGTGATGGCGAATGCTACGTCTATGACGCGGAGGGAACCAAGAACTACGTCACGGTGGTCTGGAACTGCGACGCTAATGCCGAGACTTTCCAAAACTATTATCGTGAAGGTTGGTTCTGGAGCGAGAAGAATTACGAGGGAAGCGTTGTGTTCAACGATCTGGTAGCCTCTACTTGGGACCACACCATGCTCTTTGGCATAGCGCCGAGGGCATTCCTGAATGTGAAAAATCTCAAGCGCATCGTCTTCCTCAGCAACCGAAAAGTGGTAGGTAAATCAGATTGCACCGCCCCCCTCATTGTCAATATACAGGAACAGGCTTTCAAGGACTCGGGCATTGAGGAACTGGTGATGATGTACCGCAATGAGAAGACAGGCACATGGGACATCCTTGGACCGGAATCCGGTGTCAGCATCGCACCTGATGCTTTCGAAGGCACCAACTGCCACATTTGCGTGGACCCGTCAGTCTATCAGAACTACATGGGCAACGCTAATTGGAGCAACTACTACAGCCGCATGAACATTTACGCCGCAAAGGTGAACGACATGAAAGTGGAAGGGGCTATCTACAGCTACTGGCGCGACGGAAATGGCGAGGCGCTCAAAAACAGCGCCACCGACCATGAAACCTTGATGAAGACACTGCGCTATTGGAATGCCGACTACCAAAAGTTCAACGCGACATCACTCCTGAGCACCAGCAGCAAGAATATTTGGTACACCCAGGTCATCGGAGCCAACGACAGTTACCTGAAGTCGAATAACGGCGTGATGCGCATCTACAACGACCCGGGTTCACAATACAACTACAAGACCATCGCAATCAACAGCCTCGGAGGCAGCAAGGAAGTGAAGGCCATAGAGTTCTACCAAACCAACGGACTAAGCGACAACAGCTACACAGAAGCCAAGATGGTCATACAGAACAATGCGTTCAGGGACTGCGACAACCTTCAGGAACTGCGCTTGTTCTACTTCGTGGAGGATGGAACAGACCATTGGGAGGTACTTGGCCCTGAGGATGTCATCCCCGGAGACAACATCTTCGGGTTGGAGGACATACGAGATATTGACAGAAGCAAGGGAATAGACTATACCACACTGCACAAGGTTCCGGAAGATTTCAAAATACTGGTAGCAACGGAAAAGTATCCCGAATTCAAAGAAGACCCTAACTGGTTCCCATATCTAAGCCTGATTGAACCTGTGGATTTCTCCACCACCACAAAGCCAGACTTCACCCAAGATGGAATCACCTACGGCTACATGTCGTCACCAGGAGGCATACTGCAGACCTCCCAGACGGTCAGCCAGAACATATCGTGGTGGACGTTGCCGCGTATCACCGTAGAAGTGGCCCTGTTAGTATCCTCTCTTATGTATAATGGGCTTTATTCAGAAGAAGCCGAAATTGCCCTCGACCAAGAAGCGCTGACAGCGCAAAACGCTATGAAGCAGGCGAAGCAGACCATGAATGCTACAAACAACGCTTTCAAAAAAGTTGCAGGGATTGAAGATGTAATGTGCCAGAAGATGGAGCCATTAAGACAATATACAGCCTTTACAAGAGACCCACAGAAATTAGGTGAAACATTACTTTCCATGAATGGCATGGATTTCAAAGCTTTGGGCTTGGGAACTTACCAACCCGATGGGGATAAACTTTATTGCGTCATGAATTTCTGGGACGAATGCGTGGACTATAAAACAGGAATCTTCACTTTCACACAAGAACATTTGGATAAACTCACGGCCTATGGAAACAATTCGGTGTTGGAATTCGGCTCCGACCTCTACCATACTTTTATCAATAAATTCCCAGAGGTAAGCAATAATTGTGATGCGCTGGAAGAACTACTGAAACACCATACGGAACTATACAACGACGCATTGAAGAATTTCAACACCGTCACAGGAAATCTGTCACGAATGCAAAAATACCCAGTGTATTCCAAGTTCTACGGAGCGCTGGCCGCCTCAAGTTCAACCGCAGGACTAATAGCCTCTCAGTGCTGGGGAGGCAGTGGCACATACAATCCAGAACTGTTGAACAAGGGTATGAGAGAGAATATCCTGTCAAACATCCACCAGGTGAGCATCGTGGGCGGCGGATATGTGATTACAACACCGAACAAGAACATCATCTACCACACTTATATCAAGAATATAAGCCCCAAAACGACCGATGCCGTCATCTACACAGGTGGAACCCAAGACGGTTCCAATTCCAACAGGACGATGACCATGTCGCCATACGCGTTCAGGGATAACAAGAACCTGCGTACCGTACGTTTCCACGCCGCCAAACTGCTGACATCGAACACGGCCATGCCACTGATTTTCACCATACCCGACTCGGCATTCGTAGGATGTGACAACCTTGTGGAGTTCAACACCCTGCTTCAAGACAACGACGGAGGAACACGACCACTCGGACCTGAGAACTTCATTCTTGCAGGCGATAGCATCTTTGCCGGACTCGACCCTGTTTCTTTCCGCATCATCATCGACCCCACACGCAAGGAGGATTTCCTAAGCAACGCCTCTTGGAAACACTTAGAGAAATATTTCGTCTATGATAATGCTAAGCCGCAGACGCAATACACCGAATACGGTGTGGAATATGGCTACGCTTATGAGAGAAACTCCATCAAGAAGGAAAACAAGGTGAACGGACACCTTATTGAGCATACCTTCATTAACGGAGTGAAAAACAGTTGGCTGGAAAACAACAGCGGACGTGTGACGCTCTACAACGATATCGGCCAGTGGAACAACTACCAACTGGACTTCATCGCCCCATGGGCCTTCAAGGGAAACCAACTGCTCAGAAGTGTGAAGTTCACCGATATACATGAGGGCACAATCAAAGAGACAACATCCTTTGATGTCTATACAGACCTTGACGTGACGCTGCAAGACTCATGTTTCGCTGGCTGCAGCCATCTGGAGACTGTCGATTTGTTCTATGGGGTGAACGACGGGATAAACCATCTGGACGTGTTGACTCCCAATCAAATCAAGGTGGGAGAAGGGGTTTTCGACAACACCCCCGCACGCATCAAGATGACACCCGCCCAAATGAAATGGTTCGAAGCCGACTCGGCTTGGAGTGCTTATCGCGACCGCTTCGCCCCCGTGGTGTTCAAATCCAACGATAAAGGCATCTGGAATGTGCTCAAGGACCTCTACTACAGAATCTACGATGGAAGCACCACACGATACTACAAAGAGTACATCGACCTCACACAAATGCCAAGCGACGGATTGGGACACTATGACTTCTCATGGCTCGACGGCAAGTTCCAAAAGCAGAGCGACGACATACGCTCCTTTGCGGACTTCAAGTATTTCGAGAGCCTGGGACTCGACTACGTGGGCAAAGAATGGTTCCGCGGATGTAGGAAGCTGACCAACATCATGCTCCCTTCCACCATCAAGACCATACGAGAATACGCATTCGCTTCTTGCTCTGCTTTGCAGGAGATAGAACTGCCGAATGGCATCACGAGCATAGAAATGTGCGCCTTTGCCGATTGCAAGGACATGAACACCATCGTGGTGCGCGACACTCTACCCGCCAAACTGGGTACCGATGCGTTCCCCAAGAACGACGGAATGAAAATCTATGTACCAGCCCAAAGCCTGAATGACTACCTCAAGGCATGGGCCGAATACAAGGACTTCATCGTAAGCGATGCTGGACATACAATCAATAAAAAGGTGAAACTCGACAATGCCGGCACACTCGCCGACAAGTTAGGGCTTTACGTGGAGTGGAGTTACTCGGGGCTTCACGGAGGAGACGAGCCACGCTACATACATGGCAATTACGCCAAGTACGACTCCCTCACGGTGAGTGGCCCTCTCAACGACCTCGACCTTTGGGTCATCCGCTACCTTGCAGGCAACAACGGCTATGAAAGTGGAGGTCAGGCCACCGACGGAAGGCTGAGACACCTGAACCTCTACGCCAGCAACATCGTGAAGGACAAGAACTGCAAGGCGCACTACCTCAATCATCCCCTGACATTCATGAGCAACGGATGGCTCTGTATCGACAAAAACGATGAACTACCTCCAGACCTCTTCTATAACTGCATTGCATTAGAGGACATCATCCTGCCTAAGAGCATCACAACGATTACAAAAGGCACCTTCAATGGATGCCAGAACCTCAAGCGAATAGCCATCAATGGAAAACTCAAGGAGTATGATGGGTGGCAATATACTTCCAACCAGCTCGACAATCCATTGGAGGAACTGGTGTTCCTGACCGACCAGCACGCCACCAGCACCGCCAAGGACCCGTGGGGACAGCCCATCACAGTGGTCTATGCTTACGACTCTCAGGTGGCAGACTATCTTTACGATGCAGGACTGATCGCGCAGACCAATAATATTGTCTCGCCTTTCAAAGACGACGAAGTGATGAAAGCATTGGTCGATGCAGGAGAGTTCTTCCCATCCGTTTACTTGAAGCGCGACAACGTGGAGAATATCTTCAACGGCCGAAACCTGACAGAGTTCGACGACTTCCAAAACTTCCAGAAAGTGAAGCAACTCGAAAGAACCTTTTTATGGTGTAGTGAACTGAAGACCATCACACTGCCCGCTTCGATAGACAGCATAGGCTCCAATGCTTTCCTTGGATGCTACAATCTTGCCACCATCCATTGCACTGGAATCCTACCAGCACGTATAGCCGATGACGCATTCTCGAACCTGCCGTCAGACTTCCAAATCCTCGTTCCGCTACGTTATGCTAAACTCTACCGCACCATGTGGCCTCAATATGCCGACCACATCAACCCTGAAATCGGTGTTTATTCCGACCAGGACATCAAGACCGTCACTGTCAAAGAACCTAACACACTGGCGACGGCATTGGGACTGAGAACCGTTACTTCGTTCGACCGCTCACACTTCAGAGTCAACCTCACGGGCGTTCAAGGAGACTACAGCAACATAACGAAACTAAAGGTTGTCGGACCAATTGGCGCCATCGACCTCGACCTCCTGAGGTATCTCTCGGGATATACGGAGTGGGCCATGACCCCCAACTATCTCGGACACTTAGAGTATATCGATCTCTACGACGCCGACATCAAAGCCGACGATGACACCACCTTCCCCTTGGAAGTCAGGGACTGGCATGGATTTAACAACCCAGGCTCCGAAAACATCAAGGACAACGTTTTGCCCTATCATGCCTTCCTCAAATCCTACAGCCTCAGGACCCTCATCCTGCCAAGAACTTGTAAGGAAGTGGAGGAACGCGCCCTTCAGGAGTGCGAGGCGCTGGAAATACTTGTCATAGGCGACGATATGGAGGAGTTCAACTGGAATGCCCTCGATGACGACGCCATGCTCTCACGCATGTATATCCTCGCTAAGAAGAAGCCTGAAATCAGCTCACAGTTCGCTGTCTGGAGATGGCTGTGCAACAACTACAACCCGACATTCGACGCCTTCTACGTGCGACCAAGTCAATACCAGAGCTACTTGCGCGACGATGCCTACACGGGCTCGTCATGGCAGCGCACCAACAACATCTCCACGGGAATCTTCCACGACGACGAGACTTTCTGCGCTTTTGCCTCACACGGAGCTGCAACGGCTGACGAACTTTACAACATCAGGTCGGTCGATGGATGGTTCGACACACACAACGGTGTCAAGGACCTGACGATGCTCAGGATGACCAGACTGGACTCCATCACAGCATCTACCATTGCTCCCCTGAAAGAACTTGAAGAGATTGCTATGCCATCTACACTATTTGGCATGGAGGATGGGCTATTCAAGAACGCAAAGCATCTGCGCTACGTAGATCTGCTCCTCTGCGATTCTACCAACATCATCAGTGGACTTCATGATGACGGACTGACGCGACTGGGTATCAACACACAGCAAACTCTTATTTTCGTGCCTTATACTTATGGTCCAAGCGACGGTACAAACATCGTCTGCATGGAAGGCGAGAAACTATATGCTAAGACCTACAGAATGACCGATTCGTTGAACTACATCATGCCCTACTCATTCCAGACGGCTGATATCCAGAACCCACGCACATTGACCACCTCGCCTATACCATACACGATATGCTTGCCATACAAGTTGAAAGTACCAGCATACGCTCGTGCCTACAAACTGAGTGAGCGAAATAGCAACACGCTCGTATTCAAGGAAGTCGTGGGTGAACTGGAAGCCATGCAGCCCTACCTCATCAAGGTGGTGGGCAACAAGCGACTGCGCAAGAACTCCACCACGCTCAACACGGACATTGAGCAAACCATTCCTGAAAGCGGTCCAACCACTTACGGACAACAAGTGGAAGTGCCGGGCTACACCTTGCGTGGCACATTCGAAGCCATCGACAACCAAACGGCCGCAGAAATGGGTGCATACATACTGCAGGACGACGGCGACTGGCATCCTGTAGCAAGCGCAACAGATGCCGAGAAAGCGGCTAAGATCCTGCCATTCCGAGCATTCTTGTTGCCCAGCACATACAATGCCAATGAACGCATCAGCATGATGATGCAGGATGCCACCGACATCGACGCCATAGAGACCATCGACAAGGACGGTACTCAACGCTACTACGACCTCAATGGACGTGAATTGCCTGGCAAACCCGCCAACGGCATCTACATCCACAATGGCAAGAAGTACATGGCTCATTGACCATTGAATATTGACCATTGAGCATTGACCATGCGGACCAGGGTTCGACTCCCTCGCCCGCACCAAAAAAGAACAAACGAATATGAAAAGGAAGACATCATTTATTCTCGCCCTGCTGTGCGCGGTCGCACAATGGGCTTGGGCATGGGAAGGCAGCGGCACGGAGTC
>CACYEC010000288.1 GCA_902773225.1 uncultured Bacteroidales bacterium | reverse complement strand
ATGTGTCGTTGGGCAGGCGTTGCTGCAATGACAGTAGGTTCTCCAGCACCAGATCCTGGCTCAGGAAAGTGGTGATTTTGGCATAGTTTCCGTCAGCCTTGATGTAGGCAATGTCGTCGGCTGCAATCAGAATCCTTCCGTTGCTCGTCTTGAAACTCAGTTTCTCAGGCAAGTTGGGTTGGTTGGGTATCTCCGCTTCAGCTCTGTCAATAGCCTTGGCGATGGCCGCTGCCAATTCTCCCTTGTCGATGGGTTTCAGGAGGTAATCCACTGCCGAGAGTTTGATGGCGCTCATCAGGTACTTTCGGTCGGAATATGCCGTGGTAAAGATGATGTAGGGTAGTGTAATCGTCTGTTTGAGTTGTTCGAGCAACTGTATTGAGTCTCGCCCTTGCAGTTGTATGTCAAGGAACACGAGTTCGGGCCGATTTTTCAGTATGCTTTCGAGTGCAGTGTCGTAACTGTCGCAGGAATCGACCACCTCAATGGCATGACGGTAGTCCTCCAGTTTTTTCAAGAGTGAGAGGCGTGGGAGACGCTCATCCTCAACAACGATGGTCGAAAGTCTATGATTTGTTTTTTCCATGAGTTCAGTATTTGTAATCTGTTGGTACCCAAATCTCGAAGCAAGTTCCAGCAGGCCTTCCGTCAGCATCAGTCAGGTCTATGACGTTCTGTTTGATTTTATGGTTGTTGGTTTGGTTGTACAGTTCAATCTGTTGCTTAAGAATCTTCAGTCCCTGCTTTGTTGAGTTGTTACCACTAAGGGCTGCAGCCTCGGTCCGTCCAACACCGTCGTCCTTCACTGCCACCAGTACCCCATCAGCGCCATCCCTTTGCATTCGTGAGATAATAACCTCCACGTTTCCTATGCCCACTTTGTTGGCGATGCCATGCTTCACTGCATTCTGGCAGTAAGTGTGAAGAATCATTGTGGGCAGCATCACGTTCTGGTCCACATCTCCAGCCACATCAATGTGGTATTGCAACCGTTCACCATAACGCAACTGTTCAAGTTCGAGGTATGCGCGGACATAATCTATCTCCTCAGCAATGGAACGCGCTGGGAGGTTGATGTCTGTGAGTGTTTGGTTGGTGAAGTCGGAGTAGAGTTTCATATAATGGGTGGCCTCATCAGTTGAGTTGTTCATCACGAAATATTCGATGCTCGCCAGCACATTGGAATGGAAATGGGGGATGGCTTTCAATCGGATGGCGCTCAACTGGAGTTCTTTCTGTCTTTTCTCACGGAGCAAGTCAATCATTTTCTTCTTGGCTTGTCTTTGTTCGAACCATCGTGTTATTCGCCAGATAACGAGCGAGAGCAAACAAGCCGCCACAAGCCAAATCCACCATCGCCTCCACCATGGTCTAGGAGTCTCCACGATGGTCGATAGCTGGTTGGCCGCTAAAAGGTTCTCAGGTTTGAACGACGTCATCTCTTCCAGTCCAGCCAACCATACCGTTCCGTCCTCGCTTTCAGCCATCGTTCCCATCAGCGGCTCAATCATTGTGAAACCGTTTTCGGAGTCGAACCAACAAAGGTCGTTCGCATGGCCCTGCTCATCAATACGTGCTATGGCCAATCCGTCGATGGCGGCCACTACGAAATAACCGCGTGGCGACACATGTATGGCACGGATTTCGTGACCAGCCAGCATGGGTAGCATCTCTTCCATGGGCTTCACTTCATCCTCACGGATTATGAAGACAGAGTCGCCCAATGCGATAAAGATGTTCCCTTTGTTGTTGGCTGTCATTGAGGTGACAACTTGAGCTGTAGGTGTGCTTTTCATCATCTTGACCTCTATTTCGCCATTCTTCATAGTCGTCAGGCGGAACAGTCCAGGTGTACTGCCCACCCATAGTCTCCCTTGCGCGTCGCTGGCGGCGCACCATGGTCGAGGAATCTCTGTGGTCAGAGTGTCGAGTGTTGCGGTAGTGGGATGGTATGCGAGGATGCTGTTGCGTGTGCCAATGATGAGTTGTTCTGACTTGGGAGAAGCGTTATCATTGGCTTTCGCCACGAACTGGTATTTGTCGTAGGGCAGTCCCAACCATCGTAGAGAGTCTCCTTGTACGTATGCAATGTCGCCATTTCCGGCCAAAAACACCTTGTCGCCGATGTTTGTGGCGCTTGGCGCATAGTAATTGCCGTCGATACTGCTGATTAGATGGTTGTCCACAATCACCTTGCCGTTAAGTGTTCCCATGACCATCTTTCCGTTGCAGTTGGCCACGGCACGGACGATATCGTTTTTGTCGGTCAGGCGGTAGTTTGTAAAATTATAGCTGAAGAAACAGTATGCACCTTGGTAGGTGGCCAGCCAGAGTCGGTCCCATTTGTCGATGAACACTCCCTTAATCATGTTGAAGCCAGTTCCCAACTGCTGCATGGGGTTTGATGCATGACCGTCGTAGAGCCAGAGTGTGTGTGAATCGGCGATGACGAGTTGCCCTTGTTTGTTCTGCCTGACAAACAATCCGTAGTCAGGTGCCTCGAAATGATGCTTATAGAGTGGTTTGATGCTGTCTCCCTCTATCATATAAATTCCGTCTGTAGCCAGTGCACAGAGTGTGTTGCCCATTCGGACCAGAGAGAACACGTCGTCTTTTTCTGTCAACAAGTGGTCGCGTTCGTCTTTGATGACATAAAGCCCCTGTTGAGTCGGTACATAGATGCCCGTTGTGTCGATATACATCTTGCGGTCGGGTGTCATCTCATCCAACAAGGGGTTCTCCATGATGCTCTTGAAGCCTTCGGCTCCTATCTTGCAGAGTTGTCTGTTCTGTTCTTGTCTGTCTTCCAAAAGCACATAGCCTGCAGGCAGGTCAGCGGAGTTGAAGTTGTTGAGCAACAGATGCCCCAGGGGGTCGATTTGCTCCTTTTTTACAGAATTCCCTTTGACGTGCCAT
>CACYEC010000287.1 GCA_902773225.1 uncultured Bacteroidales bacterium | reverse complement strand
GAGCCATGTTCACATGAGATATGCCGAATAATGAAAATATCGACGAAGTCAATATTTGAATACTTTATAATCATAATCTATCTTTGTTATTTGTCCCGCTATATTTATCTTAATATCAAGTTTCATACCATATATTAGATCTTTCACACCTGGAGTTTTATAAATTTTGGAAGTGATTCTCTTTTTGTCTATCTTTGCATCACAATAATAACAATTAAAAAGGTAAAGCAATGGAGAAGTACAAGAAAGGCGATTATATCGCAGTCATGACAAATCAGCCAGACATTCATCTCATTGAGATGTTTGGCCATGGGCTTAGTACAGACAATATTGAGCCATCTGAATATGTAGCAAAGATCAAGAGTGTCATAGATGATGACAATTACTTGATTTTCATCGTACATCCCACAACATACAGATGTGTAGTTAGTGGTTCTGAGATCATCCGTAAGATGTCGGACAATGAACTCTCTCAAAAAATCCGTAAAATTGAAGATCGCATCGAATTCCTGGCTCCTAATGTGTTTGACAACCATGAGGAGATTATGGGGAGTACAACAGAAGAGAAATGTATTGTGCTTTCAAAAAAGGCAATGAAGAGTCTTTTTCCTGAGTATAAAACTACAGAATTTGAGCAGATTAGCTCTGATTTTACAAAGAAGGATTTGTTAGAGTGTGTGGACCTACTCGTAAAGATGAATAGGAATAAAAAAGAGCCATTTGTAACAAAACTAAATAAGAAGCGTGATTACTTCAATGAGATGCTTCCGCACTTACGTTTCAAAGAGTATTATACTATCAGAGTGGGGGTAGAGGATGAAAAAGACTCTAATGCAACAAACTACCTGTACCTGTTTGTTGATACCAGATTCGAGGAGGTTGTAATTACTCGGAATATCCAAGAAAGAACAAGATTCTTTAGGAGTGTAGGACCGGAGTACGATTCTATAGATAATTATATATCAGACTTTCGCAGTGAGGTTTTGACAGGTGAAGAACATATAAATATAGAATTATGAAAAAGTTTAAGAAGAAGTTAACGACCTATGTCATCATAAAAGGGTTGGCTTATTTACAAACAAGCTTATCTCCAGAAGAACTGAAGATGATAAAAGGTGCAGAGAAACTGCGGAAAATTGTAGATTTCGAATAAATCGTGTTATATTTGCATAATAAAAGAAGAAGCAATGAAGATACAATATGCATCCGATCTCCATTTGGAGTTTTCTGATAATTGGAGATACCTGCGTGAAAATCCTCTGCAGGTAAGTGGTGATATTCTAATCCTTGCTGGGGATATTGGATATCTTGGTGATCAGAATTACCAGAATCACCCCTTCTGGGATTGGGCTTCTGATAATTACCAGCAAGTTCTGGTAGTACCTGGCAATCATGAGTTTTACAAGTATTATGACTTGTCGAAAATGGAAGATGGAACAGAAGGCGAAATACGTAAGAATATCCATTATTATTATAATAAAGTAATAAGAATTGAAGATGTAGATTTCATCCTTTCAACATTGTGGGCTATTATTAGCAAGGAAAATGCTCCATATGTCGAATATGGCGTTACTGACTTTCATAGGATTATGTATGGAAATAATGTGCTTACTTATTTTGATTTCAATTTGGAGCATGATAATTGTTTCTATTTCATTAAGAAATCGGTAGAAGAGAGTACAGCAAAGCATAAGATTGTGGTTACTCATCATGTACCCTCATTCCAGTTATGCGCCCCAGAGTTTGAAGGTAGTGAACTCAATGGAGCCTTTACAGTTGAGCATGAGGATTTCATTAAGGTTAGTGGAATAGACTACTGGATCTATGGTCATTCGCATAGGAATATAGATAAAGTTATCGGGAACACTCCATGTGTCAGTAACCAGCTTGGATATGTATTCGCTAACGAGCATAAGACTTTCATTTCTGACAAGGTTATCTCATTATAGAAAAAAGTACCTCTAAAATTTGCTAATTCATACAAAATGATTAATTTTGCAGCCGAAAATATTGTTGAACCCTTTAATCATCTGAGAAAGGGTCACGCGAATGAGTATAAAGTAAGTACAAATCCCCACAGAGTTTAGGTAACTGCAACCCTTTGGTTGCGGAGTTTTAATCCTGCAGGTATAAATGTAGGCCTGCATAGTAATTATATTCATTTATGGGCAATATTAAACCAAAAGAATTAAGTAGATTAGGGTATACCGACAATGTTGCCAGAAGTCTGGCGATAGAGTTAGTTGCCAAGCATTGTAAGCATCATTCTCAGGAGGAAATCGTCCACCTGTTACAAGATATCATGCAATCTCCAGATAAATACAAGCAGGATACTGTATGGGGGAGACTTGCTGAAGTGCTCTCACCCACAAAGACAGAAGTTATAACGTATGGATTACGAGAAGCACCTCTACCATATATCATTTATGGAGCAGACCACATTGATGAACTCGCCAAATCTCAGATGGAGATGGCGATGAGGCTACCTGTGACCTTATCAGGTGCTCTAATGCCAGATGGTTGTGCCGGCTATGGACTTCCCATAGGAGGTGTCCTCGCCACAACGGATGATGTTGTCATTCCTTATGCTGTAGGTAAGGATATAGGATGCCGTATGAGTATGACAATTCTCGATGCTGGCATAGCCTATTTGGAGAAGCATCATGACAGAGCAGTTGAGGCCTTACAGAACAACACCGCTTTCGGACTCGATGGCATTCTTCCTTTCAAGCAGTATCATCCCTTATTAGACAAGAGTGAGTTCCGTGAGATTCCTGTTCTGAAAAACCTGAGGGATAAAGCAATACGACAGTTGGGAACTAGTGGTAAAGGTAACCATTTCGTAGATATCTGTGAAGTAGAACTATCATCTGATAATGCTTTAGGACTCTCAGAGGGAAAATATCTTGGTATCCTGAGCCATTCCGGAAGTCGTGGCCTTGGTGCAGCAATAGCGGATTATTATACAGGGATAGCCAAAGAGACTTGTCGATTACCTCGTCAGGCGGGACCTTTTGCATGGCTTAACTTGAATAGTGAGGCAGGGCAGGAGTACTGGAAATGTATGGAGATAGCTGGCGAATACTCTGCTGTCAATCATGAGTGCATTCACTACAATGTGGCAAAAGCATTGAGATTAAGGCCTTTGGCTAATGTGAGCAACCATCATAACTTTGCATGGCGTGATCAGCTCCCTGATGGTAGATCAGCGATTATTCATCGTAAAGGAGCCACACCAGCCCATCTTGGTGAG
>CACYEC010000286.1 GCA_902773225.1 uncultured Bacteroidales bacterium | reverse complement strand
AATGTTGCATCTGAACAATATCATCGCTAATGTCAGAAGTTGGAATTGGCAGTTGATGTAGATTTGTGAATAAAATGTTTCCACAAGATTCAGGGTTCTTTTCGTCGTTTTGTCGAGATCAATCTCTCTCTTGCGAAAGACAAACCATGCCGCGAACACTATAATCAGGTTCTCTGTCAGCACACGGTAAAGGTGGTTGTTTGCCAGGGTGAGCATAACGTTCTCTAACCCCTTCATGATCACCAGCGAGCTCCCTGACATTTTCGTTTCCATTATCTTAAATAGACTGATGCCGGTTACTGGGGGGGTGGTATCAACACCCACTATCCAGACCAAGAAAGCTGTCAGTACAATCAAGATGGCAAGCATCTTGAATGGTGGAAAATAACTGAGGAAATGACCTGAGAGATAGTCACGAATCATGTAGCCAGGACGCCAGAGAAGATGACCCATACTACGGAACATGGGGCGGTTGCCCATTCCCCAGATATCCAGAAAACTGTTCAACAACTGTTTGGGTGTGAACCTTTCCCAATCGGCAGGCATCCCGCATTGGGGACATAGGCGCCCCTTATATGTGTATCTGCAATGACGGCAGGTGTGTTCCGTCTCGTCGGCTTGAGGTAGTGCTCCCAAATGCAGTTGACGGTTGCGGTATCGTTTCACCCACGTCTTCAGTCTTCTGTTAAAGGTGCGCTTCACTTTGTTTTTTATGACGTTTTTCTTCATGACTTTTGTCTTAATCTTGAGTAAACGTATGAAAATCAATGGATTCACATGCGATATCCTCTTTTGGTCTTGTAAATCATCTCATTGCAGATGAAAATATGATAAAACGATTTTCATGCAAAAGTATATAAAATACATGAAGTTTTTTACGCCTGAAGTATATAAAATAGTTTTTTTATTGAGGAAAAGTGCGAATTGATGGCGATAACTCACTATGTTTCATCCGCTAAAAACCTTTTATCCCCATGTTTTTTGCCTCATTACACAATAATCATTTCCATCCAACATGTTTTTTTGTCAACTTATCTTAACCACCTCGAATCTGAATGTTTTCTTCATTTTCCCCCCACTTTTCTCCATTTGCAAAAAATCACTGATAATCAAGTATTTGATACTTTTCAACATTGGCTGTTGAAAAAAATTTTGGCTTTAAGTGAATTTTGGTGGGGAAAAATGGTGGATTGTGGGTTAATATTGCTATCTTTGCAAGCGAGTAGCCGAAATAAGCATAATTGAGGTGCTTGAAATGAGCGGTCGGAAGCCTTTCAGGAACGTTCCCGTCAAAAAGCGGTGAGAGGCCGGTGACAGCCAGAGAGAATAGGCAAGAATAGAATGAATGACTAAAAAACAGGTGAATAATGCGTTTCACTGGAGACTATTTGGCAAAAACCGATGCCAAAGGTAGGGTTTTCCTTCCTGCGGCATTCAGGAAGATGTTGGAGCAATATGGCGAGCAACAGTTGGTGCTGCGGCCAAATATGTTCCAGCATTGTCTGGATTTGTACCCAGGAAGTGTATGGAACCTGATGCTCGATTCACTCAATGCACGCCTTGACCCCTGGAACGGTGCTCATCAAGCACTCAAGCGCAATTTCGTGGCGAAGGCCGACATCATAGAACTCGACAACAGTGGACGTTTGCTCATCTCGAAGAACAAGATGCAGTACGCCTTTATTAAGCAAGACGTGCGCTTTCTGGCCGTTGACGACCACTTTGAGGTTTGGGATAAAGACACATGCGAGGCTGTGCTCAGTCAACTCACTCCCAACGGGGAACCAGAGGGACTGGCATATCAGCAGTTGATGTCGGGTTGCAATGGGTAATGGATATGAACTTAACGGAGTGAATGATGGAAGGACAGCGTGTATATCATGTGCCAGTGTTGCTTGGGGCGAGTGTCGATGCGCTCCAGATACACAAGGGTGGTGTCTATGCGGATGTCACTTTCGGTGGAGGCAGCCACAGTCGCGAGATCATGCGCAGGATTCACGAGGCTGGAGGGGGGCAGTTGTTTGGTTTCGACCAAGACGCTGATGCCGAGCAAAACGCACTCCAAGAAGACGGGTTTACTTTCGTCAGGAGCAATTTCCGTTATATCAAGAACTTCGCCCGGTATTATGGTGTGGAGCATTTCGACGGCATTCTGGCCGATCTCGGAGTGTCATGGCATCATTTCGACGACTCGACAAGAGGATTCTCTTTTCGTTTTGATGGAGACCTCGACATGCGCATGAACCAGAGGGCAGGGACGACTGCGGCCGACATACTCAACAATTACGATGAGAAACGGCTTGCTGACGTGTTCTTCATCTATGGCGAATTGCGCAACAGCCGTCAGATAGCACGTGAGGTGCTGAAACGGCGAGCTGTATCACCTATACTCACCATCGGCGACCTGCTCGACCTGCTCAAGCCTATCTACGACCGCGACCGCGACAAGAAGGAACTGGCGAAGGTTTTCCAGGCGCTCCGAATCGAGGTGAATCATGAGATGGAGGCACTTGAGGTTCTCCTCCGAAGTGCTACCCAATTGTTGGGCGCGGGAGGACGACTGGTGGTGATTACCTATCATTCACTTGAGGACAGGATGGTGAAAAACGTGATGAAGAGCGGACGCGTGGATGGAAAAATGGAGAAGGACTTCTTTGGTAATGTCATCAGTCCTTACCGCCTCGTCAACCGGCAGGTGGTGGTGCCTGACGAACAGGAACAGAACGACAACCCACGAAGCCGAAGCGCTAAACTCAGAGTGGCAGAGCGACTGCCTGGATAATCGCAGATTGTTTTATTCATTTATCTAATTATTTCATGGAGGGGAAAGTTTTATGGCAAATGACCCGAACGACATCATGACCAATACCAGTGAGGAACTGGACGACGAGCAGCAGGATAGGACGCAGAAGACAGAGTCGTCGTCTGACTCCACAACCATGCCCGAAGGACAGGATACAGAACTGGAACAAGAGGAAAAGGAAGAGGCCGAAGCCATAGAGGCAATCAAGAAATACACAGAAGAAGATGACCTGGGAAGAGTGACATTGAGTTCCATTATCGGAGGAGACATTCTCCAGAGCAAGTTCTCGCGCTCGCTCGTCCAGTGGTTCATCTTGGTGGCCATACTCATGCTCATCTATACCTACAACCGCTATCAGAGCCAGCAGGACATCATCACTATCGACAACTTGAAAACCGAACTGCAAGAGGTGAAATACAATGTGTTGACGCAGTCGAGCGAACTCATGAACCTGAGCCGTCAGTCGAATGTGGAGAAGTATCTCAAAGCCACCAACGACAGCATGCTGAAGAACCCCACAACACCGCCTTACCTCATCAGAATGGTAGAGGCAAACCCGTAAGAAAGTAGCCATATAAAAAGAAATTATTTACAATTGAATGAAAATGAAATTTGAAAAGGAGCACATATCATCAAGATTTACACTGATTCTTGCATTCGTGTTTATCGGAGTGGTCGTTATCTCCGTTCGTATGATCTATATCATGACCGTGAAACGCGATTACTGGAAAGCCAAATCCGAAGAATATGTCAGAGACAGTGTGGTGGTTCCACCAAACAGAGGGAACATCCTCTCTGCCGACGGACAACTCATGTCAACCAGTCTCCCCGACTATAGGTTGTATATCGATTTCCGTCCCGGTGATTCCATCGCATTCGACTCCTTGTTTAACAACAACATGGACTCTATATGCAACGGATTGACTCAAATCATACCCAACTGGACCGCGGAGCAGTTCAAGCAACGCTTCGTGGAACAACTCAGCAAACCGCGCAATAAGCGCAGCCGCTTCTTCCCGCTTTACACCCGGCACATCACATACATACAACTCAACGAGGTCAAGAAGTTGCCGCTCTTCAATGAGAAAAACAAGAACGTCAGCGGACTGGTGGTTCAAGAACGTAACGACCGTAAGAAACCTTTCGGCTCACTTGCCAAGCGTACACTCGGAGAAATGTACGGAGCCAAAGACTCAGCACGTTCTGGACTGGAACTGGCCTACGACTCCATCCTCAGAGGACAGAATGGATGGCAACACCGCAAGAAGGTGCGCAACCGCTATCTCGGCATCGTCGATATCCCGCCTGTTGATGGATGTGACTTGGTGACCACAATCGACGTGAGCATGCAGGACATCTGCGAGAACGCCCTCAGGGAAAAGATGCGAGAACTCGACGCGTCGATGGGGGTGGTGGTGCTCATGGAAGTTCAGACAGGCGATGTGAAAGCCATTGTCAACCTGCAGCAGTACGACGATGGAGAGTTCTACGAAGCGCGAAACTATGCCTTGGCGTCGCTCATGGAACCTGGCTCCACCTTCAAGACTGCATCCATCATGGTGGCGCTGGACGACGGGTATATCACCCTCAAGGACAAAGTCAACACCTGTGGCGGTCGCTATCCCATGTACAAGGCGGTGATGAAAGACCACAACTGGCGTTCGGGTGGTTATGGAACGCTTGATGTCCCAGAAGTGCTTATGTACTCATCCAACATCGGTGTGAGCCGACTTATCGACGAACACTACCACAAGCAACCGGAGAAGTTTGTCGATGGACTCTACCGCATCGGTATAGGCACACCGCTGAACCTTCCTTTCGTGGGTTCAGCGAATCCCGTTATACGCCGTCCTACCAAGGACAACTGGCCTGCCACCACCTTGCCCTGGATGTCGATAGGATATGAGACACAGATACCACCTATCTCCACATGCGCATTCTACAATGCCATAGCCAACAATGGCAGAATGGTGAAACCTCGTTTCGTCAAGGCCGTTCAAAAGGACGGGAAGGTGATACGTGAGTTCCCTGTGGAAGTCATCAAGGAGAGTATCTGCAAGGAGTCCACACTCAAGGATATGCAGTGGATGCTCGAGCGTGTGGTCAGCAAGGGACTTGGCAAGCGTGCCGGCAACCCACACTTCCATGTCTCGGGCAAAACGGGGACAGCGCAAGTGTCGCAAGGTAGGGCAGGATACCTCAGCGGAAAAAGGGAATACCTCGTGAGTTTCTGTGGCTACTATCCTTCTGAGAACCCCCGTTATACCTGCCTTGTGGCGATACGAAAACCCAACGCCCCTGCGTCTGGAGGTCTGATGGCCGGTACGGTGTTCTCTAAGATTGCACAGAGAATTTACGCCAAGAATATCACGACCGATATGTCTCAAGCCCGTGACTCTCTGTCGCGATTCGTGCCAGATGTGAAGAACGGCGACCTCAATGCGGCGAAGGATGTCCTTGCCGACCTCGGGCTACAGTCCACCGACCAAGGAGCCACCAATATCGCATGGGGAAGCGCTGCGCTCGATAAAGACAATCTGGTGTTCACCACTTTACAGGAAGAGGAAGGTAAGATGCCTGACCTCAGAGGCATGGGCGCCCGCGACGCGGTGTATGCTGTGGAGCGAAGAGGACTCAAAGCCAAGGTCAAGGGCGCTGGTAGGGTGCTTTCCCAGAGTCTTCCTGTTGGCTCCAGTTATAGTAAGGGCCAGACTGTGGTCCTGAATATGGGAATTTAGAATCCCCCTGAGGTGTCCGACTCGTCTGCCCTGTCAGACCAGCCCGACCCACCGAAGATGAATAAACTAAAAAGAAGAATATATGCAACTGTATGAATTGATATCGGGCATTAAGGCCAACGCTGTGAAGGGGTGTCTTGACATCGACATCCAGGGAGTGAATATCGACTCCAGACTCATCAAGCAGGGACAGATGTTCATTGCTTTCAAAGGCACACAGACCGACGGACATTCTTATATCCAAAAAGCCATTGAGGCGGGAGCCGTCGCTGTGATGTGCGAGACGATGCCCGAGGTGTGCGACCCCAACGTCACCTTTATTCAAGTCGATAATACGGAGGAGGTTATTGGTGACGTGGCTACAACGTTCTACAACAAACCCTCCAGGCATCTTAAGTTGATAGGGGTGACTGGAACCAATGGAAAAACCACCATTGCCACCGAACTCTACAATCTGTTCCGCAAACTGGGTTATAAGGCTGGACTCATCTCCACCGTAGTCAACCGCGTGAACGACAAGAAAGTGCCAACCGAACACACCACTCCCGACCCCATCACGCTCAACTCACTCTTGGCTGATATGGTGGACGACGGATGCGAGTATGCTTTCATGGAGGTCAGTTCCCATGCAGTGGCGCAGAACAGAATCGGTGGCCTTTATTTCTCTGGCGGAATTTTCACTAACCTCACACGCGACCATCTCGACTATCACAAGACGTTTGAGAACTACCTGAAAGCCAAGAAGACGTTTTTCGACAACCTGCCTCAAGAGGCGTTTGCTATTACCAATCTCGATGACAAGAACGGCATGGTGATGGTACAGAACACCAAAGCGACAGTCAAGACCTACTCCATCCGCGAGATGGCCGACTTCAAGGGCAGGATTATCGAATGCCATCTTGAGGGCATGTATCTTGAGTTCAACGGACAGCAAGTCGGTGTCCAGTTCCTGGGCAAGTTCAACGTGTCGAACCTGCTCGCAGTCTACGGCGCGGCGTGCATGCTGGGGCAGGAGCCCCACGACGTGCTGGTGGTGCTGAGCACCTTGCGCCCAGTGTCGGGGCGGTTCGAGGCTGTGCATTCCCCCTTAGGCTACACAGCCATTGTCGATTACGCTCACACCCCCGACGCTCTGGCCAATGTGCTGGGGGCCATCAACGGTGTGGTCGAGGGCAAAGGACATGTCATCACCGTGTGCGGGGCAGGTGGCAACCGCGACAAGGGCAAACGGCCACTTATGGCGAAAGAAGCCGTGAGACAAAGCGATAAAGTGTTTATTACCAGTGATAATCCACGTTTTGAGGAACCTCAGGACATCATCAATGACATGCTGGCAGGACTTGATGCAGAAGACATGCGTAAAGTGGTGAGCATAGCCGACAGGAGAGAAGCCATCCGCACAGCATGCCTTTTTGCCTCCAAAGGCGACGTGATTCTTGTGGCTGGAAAAGGACATGAGGACTATCAGGAAATCAAGGGCGTGAAGCACCATTTCGATGACAAGGAGGTGCTGGAGGAGATATTCTCCACGCAGGAAGCCTGAATATCGAAATAACGTTATGACGATATAACGGCATGACGTAATAACGATAAAACGATAAGTAACGAAATATGATAAGAAAAGAAGAAAGAATATGCTTTATTCCTTAGCGCAATATTTGGACTCTATCGATTTCCCAGGTTCGGGCCTGTTCACCTACGTGTCATTCCGTTCAATCATGTCGATGATGCTTTCGCTTGTCATCTCCATGTGGATGGGCAAGTCCTTCATCACTTACATGAAAAGAAAGAGGCATTTGGAAAAAGCCCGTGATGCTGAAATCGACCCTTATGGTGTCAAGAAGATTGGTGTGCCCTCCATGGGTGGAATCGTCATTATCGCGGCTATTCTTATCCCCATTCTGCTGTTCGGCAGGTTAACAAATGTCTATGTGCAGTTGTTGCTGGTGACAGTGGTGTGGTTGGGATTGCTCGGCTTTCTCGACGATTTCATTAAACTCCGTGGCAACAAGGATGGTTTGCCACCTCGTTATAAATTATTGGGCCAGTTCCTTCTTGGAGCCCTTATCGGCGTGACGTTGTGGCTCAGTCCGCAGGCTGTGGTCAGTGAGAGAGTGGAAAAGAAAGTGATGGAGTCGCAAGTGGTTTATCAGAAAAGTGAGGAGAGAAAATCCACCATCACCACTGTGCCTTTCTTCAAGAACAACAACCTCGACTACTACGAGGCTTTCGGCTTTTTGGAGAACGGCAAGGCCAAACGCGCATGTGGGTGGGTGCTCTTTGTCATCGTCACCACTTTCGTCATTATGGCGGTCACCAATGGCTCCAACCTTAACGATGGCATGGACGGTATGTGTGCGGGCAACTCCGCTATCATCGGCACGGCTCTCGGCATCTTGGCGTATGTATCTGGACACATAGAGTTCGCCAGTTACCTCAATGTGATGTACATACCTGGTTCTGAGGAAATTGTGGTTTTCCTATGTGCCTTTATAGGCGCCCTTATCGGATTCCTCTGGTACAATGCCTACCCAGCCAAGGTCTTTATGGGCGACACGGGCAGTCTGGCCATTGGCGGAGTGATTGCAGTGGTGGCTGTGATGATTCACAAGGAACTGCTGTTGCCCATTCTCTGTGGCATCTTCCTCGTGGAAAGCGTCTCAGTGATACTCCAGACCACTTATGCCAAGCACGGCAACAAGCAGGGACGAAAACTTCGTGTGTTCAAACGGGCGCCATTCCACGACCATTACAGGGTGTTGCAGAGCCAACTCGATCCCAATACAAAGTATTTGATTAAGAAACCAACCACTGCTTTGCAGGAAAACATGATTACAATTCGTTTCTGGATTGTCACCATCCTGCTGGCATTGATTGCAATCGTCACACTGAAGATTAGGTAAAAACAACAGCAAAAAAGAGAATATGAGAAGAATTGTTGTCTTAGGAGCCGCTGAAAGCGGTGTGGGCGCAGCGGTACTCGCCCAGAAGAAAGGTTTTGATGTCTTTGTCTCTGACATGTCGGTCATCAAGAAGCAATACAAGCAGATGCTCGATGAATACGGCTTGATTTGGGAGGAAGGGCATCACTCCGAGAATCTGATACTGAATGCCGACGAAATCATCAAGAGTCCAGGAATACCACAGGAGGCACCTATCGTGCAGAAGGCACTGCAGAAGGGAATCCCCATCATTTCTGAGATTGAGTTCGCCGGAAGATACACCAATGCCAAGATGATTTGCATCACCGGAAGCAATGGTAAGACTACCACCACATCCCTCATCTACCACATTTTCAAAAATGCGGGTTATAATGTGGGGCTGGCAGGAAATATCGGCCGGTCGTTGGCCTTACAGGTGGCTGAGTGCGATTTCGACTACTATGTGATAGAACTCAGCAGTTTTCAACTCGATAACATGTATGACTTCAAGGCCGATATCGCCGTGCTGATGAATGTCACCCCAGACCATCTCGACAGATATGGCTTCAAGATGCAGAACTATGTCGATTCCAAGATGCGCATCACCAGAAACCAGACGGCTGACGATGCTTTCGTCTTCTGGAACGACGACCCCATTGTCACAGCGGAACTCAAGAAGTACAACATCAAGGCTCAGATGTTTCCATTCTCTGAATTCAAGGGCAACGGAGCCATTGCGTATGCTGAGAACGGACAGTATGTCATCGAACAACCCACACCTTTCAACATGGAGCAGGAGGAGTTGGCTTTGCGAGGAAAGCACAACCTCTACAATTCCTTAGCGGCCGGCATCACCGCCAATATTGTCGGGGTGAAGAAAGAGGTTATCCGCCAGTCGCTGATGGACTTCAAAGGGGTGGAACACCGCTTGGAGAAAGTGTGCCGGGTGAATGGCGTGGATTTCGTCAACGACTCCAAGGCCACCAATGTCAATGCTTGCTGGTATGCGCTTGAGAGCATGCGGCAACCCACAGTGCTTATCCTTGGCGGTAAGGACAAAGGTAATGACTATACGGAAATCATGGATCTTGTGAAAGAAAAATGTCGTGGACTGGTCTTTTTGGGTGTAGATAACACCAAACTCCACCAGTACTTCGACAAAGTGGGACTTCCTATAGCCGATGTCAAGTCGATGAAAGACTGTGTGGATGAGTGCTATAAGATGGCGCAGCCAGGCGACTGCGTGTTGCTGAGTCCTTGTTGTGCCAGTTTCGACCTCTTCAAGAACATGGAGGACAGGGGCGAGCAGTTCAAGGAATGTGCGAGAAACCTCAAATGAAAACAAGAATAACAGACGAACTATGGCAAAAGTTATATCTGATATTTTCAAAGGCAATGTCTTTACAGGCGACAAGGGTATATGGATGATTTATTTCTTCCTGTGCCTTTTCTCTCTTGTGGAGGTGTATAGTGCGTCGAGCAATCTCACTTACACCGCCGGACATCACTGGGACCCCATGATCAACCAGGCCATTTTCCTCCTGGTGGGACTTGTTGTCGTCTATCTTGTACACATCATCCCATGTAAGTACTTCATGCTCTTTCCGTTGGTGGCTCTACCCGTTTCATTGGTGCTCTTGGTATACGCCGCATTTTTCGGTGGAACGGTGAATGGAGCCAACCGTTGGATTGAAATCTGTGGAATGTCAGTACAACCTTCCGAGTTAGGCAAGGCTTCGCTGGTCATGTTTGTGGCTGTCGTACTGGCAAAGACTCAAACCGAAGTGAAAGTGAAGGGAGCCAATGGTAAGACCAAAATCAAGGCCGGTGCCATCAAGGGAGGGCATTCTCTGGCTTTCAAGGTCATCATGCTGGTTTCTGTACCAGTGTGTGCATTGATTTTCTTCGAGAATTTCTCTACTGCAGCCTTGCTTTTCTTCACCATCTTCCTGATGATGTGGGTGGGACGTGTGCCTATCGATTTGCTGACCAAGACTTTCCTTGTCGGAGTGGCTTTTGTGACAGTTCTCTTCACCATGATCATGATTCTCGACGAGGCTACCTTGGCTAAGATACCCAAGATGCACCGAGGCATCACCTGGAAACACCGTATCGAGTCCATGGTGGGGGCGGGTGAGGAATCAGACACCACCTATAACATCCAAGACAACTTGCAGGAGGCGCATGCACAAATCGCCATTGCCAACTCCAACGTCATCGGCCGAGGACCTGGCAACTCTGTGGAGCGAGACTTCCTGCCCCATGCTGAGTCGGACTTCATCTACTCCATCATCGTTGAGGAAACAGGAATCATCGGAGCCATCTTCGTGCTTTTCCTCTATGTGGCGCTTGTCATCAGGGCGGGGCGTATAGCCAAGAAATGCCAGCGCTTCTTCCCTGCCTATCTGGTTATAGGCCTTGCCACCATGATTACCCTACAGGCGTTGGTTAACATGGTTGTGGCAACAGGACTATTCGTCACAGGACAACCACTGCCCTTGATTAGCCGTGGTGGGTCGTCGTTACTCATCAACTGCTTCTATATTGGCGTGATACTTAGTGTCAGCAGATATGTGGAGGCAATCAACTCTCCAGAGTTGGTGGAGAATAAAGTTGTATCTACAACTAACGAGACAAACGAATATTATAGTCAAGAAAATATGGACTGATTGTCAATTATTTGGACAAAAAGGTGTAACTTTGCAAATTATTAGTCTAAAGACGTCAAATCGAGTAATCTCATGGAGAATAAAGAAAGCGTACGAGTGATTGTCAGTGGTGGTGGTACAGGTGGACATATCTTCCCCGCCATTTCCATCGCCAATGCGCTCAAGACCATGGTTCCCGACGCCGAGATTCTTTTTGTCGGTGCTGAGGGACGTATGGAAATGCAAAGGGTACCCGCTGCAGGATATGAAATCATTGGTCTGCCAGTGGCTGGATTCGACAGGAAGAACTTGTTCAAGAACATTCCTGTGCTAATCAAGTTGTTCAAGAGCCAGATGATGGCGCGGAAAATCATCAAGGACTTCAAGCCCATGGTGGTGGTGGGAGTAGGAGGATACGCCAGTGGGCCCACACTCAAGATGGCGGCTTCTATGGGAATTCCTACACTCATTCAAGAACAGAATTCTTACGCCGGTGTCACCAATAAACTACTGGCCAAGTCTGCCCGAAAAATATGTGTCGCCTACGAGGGTATGGAACGTTTCTTCCCAAAGGAGAAAATCGTGTTGACTGGCAATCCTGTCCGGCAGGGACTCGTTGACACCAACCTTTCAAAAAATGAAGCGGTTGAGAAGATGGGACTCAATCCCGAACGCCGAACAGTACTCATTGTCGGCGGCAGTCTTGGAGCGAGAACCATTAACGAGAGCGTCATCGGAAACCTCAGCATCATCAGGGAAGCCAAAGGTGTTCAGTTTATGTGGCAGACGGGTAAGTTCTACAGCGACGAAATCAAGAGCAGGCTCTCCAGAGAGGCTATAGTGCCCAACCTCAAGGTCACAGACTTCGTCAGCGACATGGCATCAGCATACGCCGCCGCCGACCTTGTGGTTTCGAGAGCGGGGGCCAGCTCCATTTCGGAAATTTGCGTGCTTCATAAGCCATCCATACTCGTTCCTTCACCCAATGTGGCCGAGGACCATCAGACCAAGAACGCAAAGGCTTTGTCAACGCGTGGCGCGGCTCTTTTCCTTTCCGATGCAGATGCCGTGTCGCAACTCGTGCCATTGGCCATCAAGACGGTGACGGATGACGAACTGCTCGCTTCTCTTGGAGAAAACGCGGGGAAAATGGCTTTCTATGATTCTGCCAATGTCATAGCAGAAGAAGTGCTGAAACTCGCGAAGGAATACAACAAGAAATAAATAATCAAGGAAAGAAAACTAATTATTTGACAATAGGACATGATGAATATGGAGATGGTCAAGTCGGTTTACTTCATTGGCATAGGAGGCATAGGCATGAGTGCTGAGGCCCGCTATTTCCTTTCGCTGGGACTGACTGTGGGCGGATACGACAAAACACCGAGCGAACTCACAGCCAAACTAATCGAGGAAGGGGCTCGTGTGAACTATGATGACGACTTGGATAAGGTGAATGATTGCTTCAAAGACAAAGAGTCAACACTGGTGGTTTATACCCCTGCCATTCATCCAGAAGACAACAACTTGCTGGCTTTCTACTTCAACAATGGATTTGAGGTGATGAAACGTTCGCAGGTGCTCGGTGTCATCACCGACCAACTGAAAGGATTGTGCGTGGCTGGAACACACGGCAAGACCACTACCTCTACGATGACTGCCCACCTGCTCCACGGCTCACACCTTGGCTGCAATGCTTTCCTCGGAGGCATATCCAAGAATTACCACACCAACTACCTGCTCGACAATAAGAGTGAATATGTGGTGATTGAGGCTGATGAGTACGACCGGTCTTTCCACTGGTTGCACCCTTATATGACCGTGATCACTGCTACTGACCCTGACCATCTCGACATTTACGGTACAAAAGAGGCCTATCTGGAGAGTTTCACCAAATATACGACACTTATTCGTCCTGGTGGCGCGCTCATCATCCACAAAGGACTGGAAATGAAACCATGCGTCGGACCGGATGTGCGGATATATGAATACTCTCGTTCAGAAGGTGACTTCCATGCCGAAAACATCCGTATTGGTGGCGGTGAGATTGTGTTCGACCTCGTCACACCTACTCATACCATTGCTGATATTCAACTCGGAGTGCCTGTAGGGGTCAATATCGAGAACGGCATCGCCGCTATGGCCATGGCCATGCTCGCTGGAGCAACCGATGATGAAATCCGTCAGGGCATGAAGACTTTCGATGGAGTGGAAAGACGTTTCGACTTCAAGATACGCAACGACAAAACCGTGTTCCTCAGCGACTACGCTCACCATCCTGACGAAATCAGACAATGCGCGCTTTCGCTCAAGGAAATCTATGGGGAAAGAAAAATCACAGCACTTTTCCAACCCCATCTCTACACCCGCACACGCGACTTCTACAAGCAGTTCGCCGATAGTCTGTCGATTTTCGACGAGGTGATTCTAGTTGATATCTATCCCGCAAGGGAGCAACCCATACCAGGAGTGACCAGTGTACTGATTTACGACAATCTCAAAGAAGGTGTGAAACGGTCGATGTGCTCTAAGAACCAAATACTTGATGTTGTGGCTAAGGGTTCGTTCGATGTGTTGGTGTCACTCGGGGCTGGCGACATAGAAAACTATGTGCCTGCCATCACCGAGATATTGAAAGATAAAATGAAAGAATAGGCCAGGGAGCAGGCTACTACTGGTGACTCCTTGCCGATAACAGAAGAATTAAAATGAAGGTGTTCGGACTGCTGAAAAAGTTATTTTTCATCTTGCTTTTCTTTGCCGTGCTGGGCTACGTCATCTACGCCATGACCAACATGTCGAGTTACGACCCCGAGGAGAAGTGCACCGATGTGGTCCTTGTGGTGGAAGACAACCCTAACGCCGGTTTTATCGATAAGAAAGGAGTGGAAGCACTGCTCAAGGAGAAAAATCTTTTCCCTATGGGAGAAAAAATGGTTGATATTGACACCAGAACGATAGAGCAGACGGTCGGACAGAATCCTTTCATAGAGAATGTGGAGTGCTACAAGACTCCCGACTGCAAACTTTGCTTGCATGTGGTTCAGCGAACACCCGTGATGTTCATCATGCCCGACAATGCGGAATCCTATTTCGTCGATGCAAAAGGCAGTATCATACCAGGGGTGAGTTATCCAGTCAATATGCCAGTTGCGACAGGGAACATCTCCAAGGAGTATGCGGCCAAACAACTCGCCGAATTCGCTTGCTATCTGAGAGACAACAGTTTCTGGAACAAACAGGTGGAGCAAGTGAATGTGATAGTCGATAGAAACAACAAGCGGGTGGTGGAAATCGTGCCACGAGTGGGAAACCATATCGTCTATATGGGCTCAATCAAGGACTACCAAAAGAAACTCAAGCGATTGCGTACTTTCTATGAGAAGGCGATGAAAGAAGTAGGATGGAATAAATACAAGAGAATCAATTTGGAATTCGATAATCAGATAATATGTACTAAAATTTAACAAGATATGGCGACGACGGATAAAGATTTTATTGTGGCGATAGAACTGGGGTCATCGAAGATTTCAGGTATTGCCGGTAAAAAGACTGCGGATGGTGGGGTGCAGATTATTGCTTATGCGTCTGGAAAATCAGACGGATGTATCCGCCATGGTATTATCAGCAACGAGGTGAAAACCAAACAAGCCATCGGCGATGTGGTGAAAAAACTTGAAGCACAACTTAAAATGAGTGTGAAGCGGGCTTATATAGGACTGGGAGGACAGTCCCTTCGCTCACATATTGCCTTGGAAAAGAAAGACTTGCTATCCAAGGCTTCCATCACTGAACAAATCAAGGAGTCGCTTCATGATGAAAGCGTGAAACCTCCTTATCCAGAATATGAGACCCTGATCAATATACCCCTGGAGTATAAGGTAGATTCAAAAATCGTGGCTGACCCCGTGGGAGAATTCGGCACCAGCATTGAGGCCCAGTACCTCAATATCATAGCCAAGGAGTCTTTGTGCAATAATATCAGAAGCACAGTGGCTTTCAACGGGGTGGATATCGTTGACATGCCTATTCAAATCAAATGTCTGGCTGACAACATCACATCCGACGTGGAGAAAAGTTCTGGATGCGCTGTGGTCGATCTCGGAGCCGAAACCACATCTGTCATTGTTTACAAGAACAAAACTGAACGATACTTGGTGGTCATTCCACTTGGAGTGGCAACCATCACCAAAGACATCATGTCTATCAAACAGGTAGAGGAGGCTGAGGCTGAAAACATCAAAATCAAGTACGGAGACGCTTACCCTGATTACAATGCAGCGGAAGGGGATAGCAAGCAGCGTACATACAGAACTGCCGATGGACGGAATATCGAAATCATAGAACTGCAGAAAATCATTGAGGCTCGCATGCGTGAAATCGTGACCAATGTCTTTGCACAAATCCGTAAGTCTGGACTTGCCGACAACCTGCTCTCTGGTCTCATCCTTGCCGGTGGGGGGTCGAACATGAAGAACATCACCAAGCTCTTCGAGGAAATGTATAAAGAGAGCATCAAACAAGAGCAAGTGAAAGTGAGGGTAGCCAACAAACTGCTCATTCCTGTGACTAAGGCCTCGGGAGTGGGGCTTTCGCTCGACAACAATACATCAAACACCCTCCTGTCCATTCTTGTCAAGGGGGACACTCCTTGCGGAGGCGACACCAAGGACAACAACCTGTTCGACAATGCCGCAGCAGCTGAGGCCGCCGCTCAAAGGTCCAAAGAACTGGAGGAGGAGAACAAAGCGATAGCGAAACTCAAGGAGGTGAACGAGCAAATACGCAGGACTGTGGATCAACTCAACGACATGAAGCGACAACTCTCCAAGAATCTCAAGGACAAGAAATTGCTCAAGAAGGCGCAGGAGGTTTATGACGCTGCCGGAGAGCCTGAAGAATGCAAGGCCGCGCTTGCTGTCATTGAGGGCAAAGACAAGTACAAGACACAAAAGAAGGAAACGGAGGATCTCATCGCTGTGTTGGAGGCGGCTCAGGATGATCTTGATGACAAAATAGCAGAAGCTAAGAAGGCTGGCAGTGTTCTCGGTAAGTTGCACTCCATGATAAAAGACCTCCTTAACGACGATAATTAATAACGTAAAAAAACGTACATTATATGGACGAAGCAGTATTTTCATTCCCACAAGGCAACCCTACTATCATCAAGGTCATAGGTGTGGGAGGTGGTGGCAGCAACGCTGTCAACCATATGTATAATGAGGGTATCCATGATGTGAGTTTTGTGGTTTGCAACACCGACAACAAGGCTCTCCAGGACTCTCCCGTTCCTACCAAACTGCAGCTGGGTCTTGAAGGCTTGGGCGCTGGCAACAGACCTGATAGAGCCAAAGCCGCTACCATGGAATCAATCGAAGAGGTGAAACGAATGCTCGATGACGGATCAACCAAGATGGTTTTCGTCACAGCAGGTATGGGAGGTGGCACAGGCACTGGTGCCGCACCTATCATCGCCAAGACAGCTAAAGACCTGGGACTCCTCACTGTAGGTATTGTCACTATTCCTTTCAAATGGGAGGGCAAGAAAAAAATCGACCAGGCATTGGATGGCGTTGATGAGATTAGCCAGAATGTGGATGCGCTTCTGGTTATCAACAACGAGCGGTTGCTTGACATCTATCAAGACCTTACCGTAATCAATGCCTTTGCAAAGGCTGATGACACACTCTGCAATGCCGCCAGAAGTATTGCTGAGATTATTACCATGCACGGCATCATCAACCTTGACTTCAATGATGTGAAAACCACGTTGAAGGATGGTGGTGTGGCTATCATGAGTACAGGTTACGGAAAAGGTGAGGGCCGTGTCACTGCTGCTATTGAAGACGCGCTCAACTCTCCCTTGCTCAACAACAACGATATCTACCACTCGAAGAAGATTCTGCTCCTCATTTCCTTTAGTTCGCAGGACGAGTCACAGTCGCTCATGATGGACGAGATGAAAGAGGTCACCAGTTTTATGGAAAAAGTCAAGAACGAGGACGTGGAGACAAAGTGGGGACTAACTGTCGATCAGTCGCTTGGCGAGCAAATCAAGGTAACCATTCTTGCCACTGGTTTCGGTCTTAAGAGCGTCAATACAGAGGAAATGGACAATTACCTGTCTATGCACCCCATATCTACCGACGAGCAAGAGGCTATTGATGACAAGAATGAGAAGGCCGCCACACGCCGTGGCATTTATTATGGTCCTGACGACAGTAACAAGGCTTCGCAAAGGAACTATCAGTGTTTCACATTCAACGACGAGGACCTCGACAACGACGAGGTGATTAGCAGTGTGGAGGCCACTCCTACTTACGGACGTACTCGAGAAAAACTCAAGAGTCTTAACACGAAGAAAACAGACAAGATTGGCATCGGCAATTCTGGCACCGCTCCAGTCATCAGTTTCTGACGGCAAATATAGATATTCATGATGCGGGCCGATGTCGCGCCCGCATCACTCCATAAATAATCATCCCTTTAATATCTAATGAATATGGATCTTTTTGAACAAGTCAGCAAAGGCATCATTGAGGCCATGAAAGCCAAGGACAATGTGCGTCGTGATACACTCCGTAATGTGAAGAAGGTCTTTCTCGAGGCCAAGACAGCCCCAGGAGCCAATGATGAACTGAAGGATGCAGACGCTTTGAAGATACTTCAGAAACTGGCAAAGCAAGGTCGTGAGTCGGCTGAAATCTACCAACAGCAGGGACGCCCCGACTTGGCTGAAGAGGAAATGGCTCAGGTCAGAGTCATTGAGGAGTTTCTGCCCAAGCAACTCTCTGAAGAGGAACTGGAACTGAAACTCAGAGACATCATCGCACAGGTCGGTGCCACGTCGCCCAAGGAAATGGGTAAGGTAATGGGAGTGGCAACCAAACAACTTGCCGGACTCGCTGATGGAAAGGCTATTTCTGCCAAGGTGAAGCAACTGCTTTCATAGTTGACGATTGTTTTTCCAACATCTTTATCCGTCATAAAAATTGGAGGAAATCTGGAACCAGATTTCCTCCGTTTTTTTCTAAAACTTTTGGTAAGTTCTTTTAGAAAAGAGAGCCGACGCGGTCAGAATCACTTCTCATTGGTCGGCACGAGAATATGTAAGAATTGAATGAAATAATTAATATT
>CACYEC010000285.1 GCA_902773225.1 uncultured Bacteroidales bacterium | reverse complement strand
TTGTTTGGCATGTTTTTACTAATTTTGTAACCCGAAACGAAGAATATGACTATAGAATAGATAAAATTGATCATTGCGAGATAACAAACGATAAATAAACAATAGAAGTTGTGCCCGACACAAACCTCAGGGCTAAAAATAAAAATGAAAAAAACTACGAACATGTTGCTCATGGTTGCCATTGTCATGGTGACTTTATTGACAGCCTCGTGCCAGCAGGACAGCAAACTGAAGAAATCGGTCAAGCAGGCCAATAAGGAATGTCCAGTATCGTTAGGTGTGTCGGGTGAAATGACCTCCATCACCCTTGACGAGGAGACCAACACCGTCATCATCGACTACCTGATGGACGAGCAGTACTTCAATGTCGCCGTGATGAAGAAGAATACAGACCTGCTTAAGGACCAGGTCTATTCACTTATCGCCACCGCTGAGGGCAACCTGAAAGTGATGACCGAGGAATTGTTGGCAGCCGACGCCAACCTCACCCTGCGTTGGACAGGTAAGAAATCGGGAGAGACGGTGGAAATCACTCTTTCCAGCGAGGAAATCAAAAAAGCGAGGAAATCAGGTGAGGCATACGCCAATCCTTTGAAAATGCTGGAGAATGCCATCAAGGTGACTAATGAGCAGGCACCTATGAAGGTGGACAACGCCACCACCATGGTCGGTCTAACCATCGAGGGCGATTTCGCCACTTATCGGTACATGATAGACGAAACGCAAGTACCTATGCACAAGTTGTATGATATGAGGGATCAGATGAAAGAGAATCTGAGGAATTCGATTTTGAAGGAACCCGACCCTGCCCTCAAGGATTTCATTAACCTCTGTAAGAGGGCTAACAAAGGCATTGCCTACAAGTATGAAGGAGAGCAGTCAGGCAATACCTGCATCATTGAGTTCGGAGTCAGTGAATTATAGGGTTTTCTCAGACTGGTCGGACAAGTCTGACTGTTTGACAGGTCAGACTGATTAGACAAAAAGCGGGGATGCACTGCAGCGCATCCCCGCTTTTTTGTCTTCATGACAAGGAGATTATTCTTGCTCTTCCTTGTTCTCCTCGGCCTTGGCGTTGTCGTCGATAACCTTGATTTTCTGTACAATCTCCTGGAGGTCGTTCTTCAGTTTCTCCACCTTGCGGTTGAGTTCCTCGATGAGGGAGTTGCCAGACTTAGATGAGAGGTTGAGGAAACCGAGGTTGTTCTCGTAGGTCTTGATTTCGTTCTTTAGAATCTCGTACTCACGTACCAGACGGTCGCGTAGTTTGTTGCCATCGCCCTTGATTTCATTTCTGAAACGTGTGATGCGGCGTCGGGAAGCCTCTTTGTTGGCAAACTTGAAGAGACGGTCGAGTTGCTCACGGTAAGCGGTGTAGATTTTGTCCTTGTCGCGGAAAGGCACGTGGCCAATCTCGTTCCATTCGTCCTGAAGTGCATGTACGAGGTCGCGGACATCCTCTTGAGCTTCCTCAGGCACGATGGCCTTGAGTTTCTCTATGATGGCGCGTTTCTTCTCCAGGTTGGCCTTCATTTCGCTCTGCTGTCCAGAGTTGGCAGCCTTGCGGGCGTCGAAGAAAGCATCGCACGCGGCGTTGAATCGCTTCCAGATGGCATCGCTGTATTTCTTGGGGACAGTGCCAATCTCACGCCACTGCTTTTGCAATTCTTTGATAGCCTCGGTGGTTGCCTTCCAGTCGGTGCTGTCTTTCAGCGCCTCGGCTTTCTCGCAGAGAGCCTTCTTGAGGTCGAGGTTGGTGTTGAGCGTCTCCTTCACCTTCTTGAAATATTCAGTCTTGAGCGAGAAGAACTTATCGCAGGCTGCGCGGTAACGCTCGTAGATTTTCTCGTTCATCTTCTGTGGGGCGAAACCAATGGTCTTCCACTTGGCTTGGAGGGCAGTGATGGTGTCGGTCACAGCATTCCACTCAGCGAAAGTCTTGAGGCTGTCTGTATCGATGCTCTCCAACTCCTCGCAGATGGCAGTCTTCTCGGCCAGATTCTGCTCTTCCTGTTTCTTGCGCTGGTCGAAATACTCTTGATGACGGCGGTTGATGACGGTGGAAGCGGCTTTGAATCGGTTCCACACCTCTTCGCGTTTTTCCTTGTCCACAGGGCCAATCTCGCGGAATTGCTGGTGGAGGTCCTGAAGTGCGCGTGAGGCGGCGATTACATCGCTCATTTCAGCCAGCTTCTCTGCTCTCTCGCAGAGTGCGGTCTTGAGTTCGAGATTCTTTTTGAAATCGTATGCTCGGAACTCGTTGTTGAGTTTGAGGGTGTCGTAGAACGACTCCACAGCCACTTGGTATGATTTCCATAGGTCAGTGGCCTTTTCCTGTGGCACAGCCTTGATATCCTGCCACTGCTGTTGCAACTGCTTGAATTCGTTGTACGAGCGGTTGATGTCGTCGGAATTGGCGACTATTTCTTTAATTCTGGCGATAATCGCCATCTTTTTGTTATAGTTTTCTTCTTTCTGGCTTTCCAATTCAGCCTGTTGCTGTTGACGCTTGTTGTGGACAAGAGCCATGGCATTTTTGAAGTCAGCCTCCTCTGGGAACACCTGTGGTTGGTAACTTTCAGGGTCGCCACCCGCCTCTGTGTATTCTTGGAATGCGGCCTCAGTGGCGTTTTTCTGCAAGCGGAAGAACTGCGTCTTGAGGAAATTCTCCTCTTTGGCAGTAATCTCCTCGTCGCTTTCAGCCATGGCTTTGGCGCGTTCTACCACCTCAGCCATAGAACTGAAGTGGGGGAAAGCGGACTCAGCAGGTGCCTCCTCAGCCTCTGCTACAGGCTCTTCTGCCACTGGTTCTTCAGTGGTTGCTTCCTCTGTCACTTCTGGAGTTGCCTCTTCAGCTGGGGCCTCTTCAGTTACTTCTACTTCTTCCGCAGTTACTTCTGCGGTTGCCTCTTCGGGCAATGTCACTTCTTCAGGGGCAGCTGTAGCAGCGGCCTCTTCTACATCTGGAGCCGACACCTCTTCTGTGGAGGTCTCGCTGGAAGTAGTTTCCGGGGCAACCTGTGCCTCGGTCGGGGTTTCAGCCGATGGCGCTGTCTGAGCGTTCAACTCGGCATCTAAAATCTCAGCCATACTTGAATAGGTTTTAAGTTATGAGATAGCCTTTTAACAACATCCTTAAATGTTTTAAGGTCTATTGACCGACAAATTTACGAATTTTTCGTTTCTTAGCAAGGAAAATAACATTTTTTTGTGAATTTTCCTGAAAAAAAGTTATTTCAACAGCGGTTCTGTCCTATTTGTCAGTGAAATATAGTCTTCTACCGACAAATCCTCTGGCCGTCGGTTGAACAATGGGTCGTTGAGCAGTTCACAGTCCTTGCCCACAATTTGTTTCATGCCGTTGCGTAGCATTTTACGTCGCATGGTGAACACTGTCTTGACGATACGGCGGAACAGACGTTCGTCGCATCCCAGTTCTTTCCGTTCGCTGCGGGTTAGTCTGACCACGGCGCTTTTCACCTTTGGAGGCGGATTGAAGACATGCTCGTCAACTGTGAACAGATATTCCACATGATACCAGGCCTGAAGCAATACGCTCAGCACACCGTATGTGCGACTGCCAGGAGAGGCAGCCATGCGTTCAGCCACCTCTTTCTGAATCATGCCTGTGCAACAGGGGATAAGATGCCGGTTTTCAAGCATCTTAAAGAATATCTGACTCGATATGTTGTAGGGGTAATTTCCTGTCAGTACGAATTGTTGTCCGGAGAACACCTCCGACAGGTTCATGCGCAGAAAGTCGCCTTGGATGATGTTTTCTCCCAGTTCAGGAAAGTGCTCATGAAGGTAAGGTACCGACTCGAAGTCGATTTCCACCACCTTTAGTTCCCGTTGTTTAGGAAGGAGGAATTGGGTGAGCACGCCAGTGCCAGGCCCCACTTCCAGAACTGGTATGTCGGGGCAGGCATCCACGGTGTCGGCGATGCGGCGGGCTACATCAAGATCGGTGAGGAAATGCTGGCCCAGGAATTTCTTTGGATGAACTTTTTTCATCATGCAATGACTAAAATTGACGATTTTATACGTATTGATAATAAATAATGTAGTAACTTTGCAACTTATAGGTGAGTTCACCGTGCAAAATTACGAAAAATCGAGCGCAGAATGAAATAAACTCGTTTGTTTCTTATGCCGAGATGGAGTAATTTCGGCGAAGCCAAAAGAAGAAAAATCGAGCGCAGAACGAAATATTGTTTTCACAGAAGAGTTGTGGATTTGAAGAAAAGAGTCAGACAGGCATTCAATATCATCTTCCCATTTGTTTTGGGAGGACTGATACTCTATTGGATGTACAGGGAATTCGACTTTGGTAAGTTCAACCGGGAGTTCGTTGAAACCACCAACTGGTGGTGGATGGCATTCTCGTTGGTGTTCGGAGTGACGGCGCAGGTGTTCCGTGGATTGCGTTGGAGGCAGACATTAGAGCCGATGGGTGAGTATCCACGTCGCAGCACATGCATCTATTCCATTTTCATCTCCTACGCCTCCAGCCTCATCATTCCGCGCATCGGAGAGGTGGCGAGGTGTGCCGTTCTCAAGCGTTACGAAGGCACCAACTTTACCAAGGCAGTGGGAACAGTGGTGACCGAGCGCATTATCGACACGTTGCTCATGCTGTTGATGGTGGCACTCACCATCATATTGCAACTCAAGGTGTTCAGGACCTTTTTTGACGAGACAGGCACCAGCATAGAGGGCATCTTCAACCGCTTCACTCCGATGGGATGGTTGGTGGCGTTGTTGTGTGCTGTGATAGCGGTTTGGTTCGTTTGTTATCTTGTCAAGAAGATGGCTTTGCTCGCGAAGTTCCGCAAGGTGGTCAGTGACATGAAGGAGGGCGTGCTGTCCCTTCGTGGTGTGAGAAACAAATGGCTCTTCATCTTCTACACGCTGATGATTTGGGCCAGTTATTTCGTGCATTTCTACCTCACGTTCTATTGCTTCGGTTTCATGGATGGATTGGGGTTGATGTGTGCGTTGGTTGCCTTCACTGTGGGCAGCATCTCTGTAATCGTGCCGACGCCCAACGGGGCGGGACCATGGCATTTCTCCGTCAAGACCATCCTCTGCCTTTATGGGGTTGGAATGGACGACGCTGTGATGTTCGTGCTAGTGGTTCACTCCATACAGACTGCTCTCGTGCCGTTGCTTGGTGTATGGGCGTTGATAGCCCTGTCTTTCACAAAAAAGACAAAACAGGGAGATTAGGGAGATTGGTCCAAAACTATCAAAATAATAATCCTAAAAAACAACAATAAAAAAGTATCTACATTATGGAAATCTTTGAACTTGAACCCAAATTGATGTGGAAGAATTTCTACATGCTTACTCAGACACCACGTCCATCTGGTCATACCGAGAAGGTGGCGCAGATGCTGGTGGATTTCGCCAAGCAACATGGTGCTGAGGCTTTCATCGATGATGCCGGAAACGTGGTGATGCGTAAGGGTGCAACACCTGGTTACGAGAACCGTGAGACAGCCGTTCTTCAGGCTCACATGGACATGGTGCCACAGAAGTTGAAAGAGAGCAATCACGATTTCGTCAACGACCCCATCCAGACCTACATCGACGGTGAATGGGTGAAGGCTAAAGGCACAACCCTTGGTTCCGATGATGGTATGGGTGTGGCGGCAGCCATGTCGATTATTGAGGACGAGACCGCAGAGCATGGCCCTATCGAGGTGTTGATTACCAAGGACGAGGAAACGGGCATGTTTGGTGCTTTCGGACTCAAGGCAGATACGCTCAAGGGCAAATACCTGCTTAATCTCGACTCAGAGACAGAAGGCGAGATTACGATTGGTTGTGCTGGAGGTATGGATGTGGTTTGTACCTTGGAATATCAGGAAGCAGATGTTGATCCCGAAGGGAAAACGGCTTTCAGAATCAACCTGAAAGGGCTTCGTGGTGGACATTCAGGACTGGAAATCAACGAGGGACGAGGCAATGCCAACAAACTGATGGCACGTTTGCTTTTCGCTGCCGTCAACACTGGTCTTGCCACGCTCTGTTCATGGAGCGGTGGCGACATGCGCAACGCCATCCCTCGTGAAGGCGAGGCTGTTGTGCTGGTTCCTGAGGAGAAAGTGGAGGAAATGAAGGCGTTGGTGGAGAAATGCCATGCTTTGTTTAATTTTGAGTTCAGTGCCATAGAGAATGGCAACATCGAACTCACCATCGAGCCATGTGACATGCCAGCCAAGTACATACCGACAGAGATACAGGAAAACCTCATCAATGCTGTGCTGGCAGCCCATGATGGCGTGTTGCGTTTCATTCCCACCATTCCCGATATTGTAGAGACATCGTCGAATCTCTCCATCATCACTATTGGTAATGGAAAGGCAAGCATAGCCTTGCTGGCACGTAGTTCGTCCGACAGCATGAAACTCTATCTCTGCAACTCGCTCAAGGCCTGCTTCTCTATGGCTGGCATGAAAGTGAAGTTCGAGGGTGGCTACAGCGGATGGCAACCCAACACGAAGTCGCCACTTGTGAAGATGATGTCTGAAGTCTATGAGAAGATGTACGGTGAGAAACCGCTTGTTCAGGTTTGCCATGCAGGACTGGAGTGCGGTATCATCGGTGTGAACTACCCTGACATGGATATGGCTTCCTTCGGACCGACCCTGCGTTCACCGCATACGCCCAACGAGCGTTGCCTTATTCCCACAGTGGGCCGTTTCTACGACTATGTGAAAGAATTGCTCAAGAATATTCCTGAGAAGTGTTGACTGTTGACCGTTGACCATTGCTTATGTTGAACGAGAACAAAGAACTGAAGACCTATTATTCTATAGCCGAGGTGGCCGAGATGTTCAATGTCGCCGGCTCTCTGCTCCGCTATTGGGAGAGCATGTTTCCCAACATCAATCCTCAGAAAGCGGGTAGGGGAATCCGTCAGTATAGCAAGGAAGACATCGAGGAGATTCGGTTGGTTTACCACTACGTGAAGGAGAAAGGCATGACCATCGAAGGCGCGCGCAATGCCATCGACAGGCTGAAGAGCGGTGAGACCAACGTGGCGGAAGTGAACCACCGAATCGAGGCTATCGACCGTCTGAAGAGCGTCCGCGACGAGTTGCAGCGTATTGGCAAGGAACTGCAGGAACTCTCGTTGTAGTGTACTTGACAAGCGAATCATTCAAGCAAAACACCATCATGAAGCGTATAGTATTTTCCCTTTTGGCACTCACGGCAATTCTGTTGTCCGTGAGAGCCGATAATATTACTGTGAACGGTACACAGCGTTCCTACATTGTCTATAAGCCCAACAACCTGGGACAGAATCGTCCCATGCTCATCTCTTGTCATGGCGCCAACCAAGACGCCAACTACATGAAGAACACCCAGATGAAGATGGAGGCAGTGGCCGACTCCGCCAAATTCCTCATTGTGTTCCCGGATGGTATCGACCGTCAGTGGGACATCAACGGTGACCGAGACATCAATTTCGTGCTCGCCCTCATCGACAGGATGGCGACCCTCTACAAGATTGACCGCAACTGCGTTTATCTCTCCGGCTTCTCCATGGGTGGTATGTTCACCTACCATGCCATGAACAAGATAGCCGACAAGATAGCGGCCTTCGCACCCATCAGTGGTTATCCGCTGTGGGGGTCCACCGCAGCCAGTTCTCGTCCGGTGCCTATCCTGCACACCCAGGGACTGGCAGACGACGTTTGCTCGCCAGATGGAGTACGTCCAGTCTTGCAGAAGTGGATTGCCTACAATCACTGCAACTCCACCCCGAAGGTGACAAATCGTTACCGAGGCTACAACCATGCAAAGATGAGTGTATGGGGAGATGGTGATGATGGTGTTGAAGTGAGGTTGCTCGAACTGGAAGGCAAGGGACACTGGGTGTCAAACGACGGACTGATTACTGGCGACGAGATATGGCGGTTCTGCAAGAGGTACTCGCTCAACAAGACGTCGCCTAACATCAGCATCACTTCACCCAAGTCAGGGCTCAACTACACTTGTTTTGCACCCAGGAACGAGGCCGTGTTTCCCGACATCACCATGACCGCTACAGCCGATGACTCGAACGGAAAAGTGGTGAAGGTGGATTTCTACGATGGCGCTACACTCGTGGGAACAGTGGAGAAAGCGCCCTACCGTTTCGTTTTCACTGGGCTTGCTTCCGGAAAGCATACCTTGAAAGCCGTGGCAACCGACAACAATGACGAGACAGCCACCGCCTCGGTGGAGGTGTCGTTACAGGCTCCGCAGTCCTTGACTTTCTCTTCGGTGTTCACCGAGGCCAATGCCTTACCTGCGGGCTGGACCACCTTCGACAGTCAGGAGAAGCGGACGGGCTACAGCAGTGGCTATTCTCAAGGTTGCAGGGTGTTGCAGTTCACGGGTTCTTCCCGTGGTTTGGACTATGGTCTCTACATCCGCAATATCGACGGCAAGGAACATGAGGGATGGGCCAAGTACGGACTTGAGGATGCTGGTTCCATGCTTACCTTATCGCCTGGACATTATTTGTTAAGATACAAGATTTGCAATTGGAACAATCCTGAATTTGAACCAGTGGAAATCAGTATTGAGAAGCAAGCGGGGGGTGAGGCAGTGGCCACACAGACTTATACTCCCACGTTGAACATCGGAAATAACGCATCCAACAATTTCGGTTCTGTTCGGTTGCAAACTTACGAGTTTGACATCGAGGAGCAAGGCAACTATGTGTTGGCTATCTACACCGCTCCAGTGGGATGGGCAGACTGCATCATCGGTCAACTGATGCTGACGGCTAACAGCTATGTGTCCACTGACATCCGTGGTGTTCAGACTACGGTGTCCGACGATGCTGACTTTTTCGATTTACAAGGAAGGAAGATTGTCCAACCTTCCACTCCCGGCATCTATATCAGGAACGGAAAGAAGATACTTGTGAAGTGAAATCATCAAGCCTCGGCATCATTTAATACAGTGTAAGATATGACTCGATTTTTAACCATTGTGGCAGTTGCTCTTTGCTTGCTGTCATGTAATAACAACAAGGAAGATATGGATACTATTTATGCATTTACCGCCCTGTCAAACAAGGGCAAGGAAGTGAACTTCGCCGACTACAAAGGCAAGGTTCTGCTCATCGTCAATACCGCCTCTAAGTGCGGATTCACCCCTCAGTACGA
>CACYEC010000284.1 GCA_902773225.1 uncultured Bacteroidales bacterium | reverse complement strand
GATGAGACTGCCGTTGACGAAGGGGTTGTCGATGCAGAAACGGTAGGCATCCACGATTTCATCCACAGACGCGAAACGGTGGATGGCTGTCTTCTTGTAGATGTTCTGTTTGATTTGCTCTGGTTTCTCCTTCTGCCAGGGTGTTTCCACGAATCCAGGCACAATGGCATTGACGGTTGTTCCTGTGCCTTCGAACTCTTTGACCAAGTTCTTTGTCAGCGCATGGATGGCGGCCTTGGTCACTCCGTAAGCGAGGACGGTGGCATGAGGGGAGAGTCCCATCTGTGAGCCTGTGAACAGTATGCGTGAGCCAGCGGGTATGATGTGGAAGAACTCACGTACCATGATGTAGTGTGAGTTGACCGCCACCTCCATCATCTTGTCCCAGTCGCTGTCGAGCGTCTCGGTGAAGGCTTTCCTGATGGTCATGCCCGCATTGCAGACGATGCAGTCGAGATGGTCGGTCTTGCTCTTCACGTATGAGATAAAGCGATAGACCTCGTCCCTGGAGCTCTGGTCGGTATATATGGCCTCTAAATTCTCGATTTGTTCGGTGATTTGGGGTCCGACGTATGTTGCGAAGACATGATATCCTTTGTCCAACAACATCCTTACGACCCCAAGACCAATGCCTGAGGTGCCGCCCGTCACTACTGCATACTTTAATAAAGTGTTCATTTGCCTTTTTCAGTATTTATTAGAATGATACGTTGTGTCATTTGGATTGAAAATGCTCAGTTATTATAGGCTCTATATAGCCTTTTTCATTTTCTTAAAAAACGGTATGATGATATTCTTTACGCTTTTATATTCCTCCGAACCTATTTTATTACATAAAATGAAAAAGACGAAAAATCCTAACAATATTTGCATTGGTAAAATAACCCAGTTACTCAGTGGCAAATACTTAAGAAAATAAACAGAGAGGGCTATCAATATTGCAATACCATAAGAAGGAGCCACGTCCTTCAGTTGCAACAAACTGCTATATCCAAGAAGTTTACCAGGAAAATATGAATTAATAAAATAACTAACCAAACCTGTGAATAGAGTTACATAGAGCATGGGTAAAATTCCCCAATAAAAGCAAACAGAAAGAGGGATAATGCCTATGATTTTTTTCACGATTTCTAAGCCAAGGAATAAATCACTTCTTCCTTGAACCTTAAGCATATTGAGGTTGATGGCATGAAGTGGATATAAAGAACCAATAATGCAAATCAACGGTAAATACACACTGGCTTCATGCCATTTGGGACCTATTAGGCAATATAGCAACGGTTCTGATACAGCCCCGAGAAAAAACATACAGATGGCCGTAATGAACATTGTTGTCTTAATAATTCGACGATATGCTGATGTCAAGCGCTCCTTATCATCTTGAATATTGGACAAAACAGGGTAAGTAACCCGTTGGATAACAATTGTTAGGTTATTGGAGAACAAAGTGGAGAACTGCTTGGCGCGTGTGTATTGTCCCAAAGTCGCGGGGGTGTAAAACTTGCCGACAACCACTTGATAAAGTTCTTTCCAAGTTACGTCCAATACATTGCTGACCATCATTTTCCAGCCAAATCCAAAAAGAGAATGAAAACTATCCCGTGAAAAATGCAAATTAGGAATCCATTTGTTAAATTGCCATAGCAAAACTGTTCGTATAATTTGCAAGGACAATTGTTGTGCAACCAAAGACCATACGCCGAAACCAAACAATGCCATCAATATGCCTACAACTCCACTACAAACCGAAGCCCAAATGGTTATCTTTGTCTGTGTCTTGAAATTAATCTGTTTGGTAAGTTGGGCTTGTTGTACCAAAGCCAAAGCGCCGACAATCATACCAAGGGAAGATACCCGAGTTAATGAAACTAATTCTTGGCGAGAGAAGAAATCTGCAATATAAGGCGAGCACAAAAAAACTATAGCATATAGTAAAAGGCTCATTGTAAAATTAACGATGAAAACAGTGTTGTAATCATCGTCAGTGGGTTCCTTTTTGCGTATAAGTGCTGTAATGAATCCACCGTCAATAAGAGCCGTACAGACAGCAGTGAAAATAATAATAATACCAATGAGTCCATAGTCATCAGGTGTCAACAGACGTGCCAGTATAATGCTGACCACGAAAGTTACACCATACTGGACGATGTTGGAGATGCCATTCCAAGTAACCCCTTTTATGGTTTTATCTCTCAGATTTTGTTCATTCATATTAATCGGCTTGTCTTTCTTTGCTATAACAGTCTTAGATTAAAAATGGAAAAACTGGAACTATGACATATTTCATAGATTTACACATTTCTTGGTATTCAGTATTTTTGAAATTGGATAATAGATTTTCTTGATATAATAATGTATATCTCTTTTAATATATAATAGTTTGGTCTCGTGAATAGCTCTGATTGCCAATTTGTGATACTTGTAATTTGTCCACTCGTCAAAATCAACAAGTAGTTGGATAAATCTTTTTCTTGTGGCTATTTCTGCTTTATGATTATTCGAAACTCTATTAGTCCATGATCCAGGAATCCCCTGTCGATACACGCTCATTACCTTATTTATATACGCAATATGCCCTCGTGCAAAAAGAACAAATTTCAATGGACGGTCTCCAACAGGAGCTTTTTTTGTCCATTCAGGATAGTTCTTTATAGCAGACGCACGATAAACCATTGAAGCTGTGGCACTGAACATACCTTTAGTGTTAAAGACGTCATTGTCTGGTATTATCTCAACATCTGCAGTATACTTATGTATATCCTTGGACTCAACTTCCGTGCCATGATACGTGTCAAGACGGTATGCGTGAATGCAGAGAGAATGGTTGGGATGGGATTCCAAGAAATCAACCTGAGTCTGTAATTTATTAGGATTAATCCAATAGTCGTCACCCTCACATACGGCTATATATTTGACATTCTCCATGCCTTTTTCGAAATATGCTTTTTTGGGTTTCTTTAGTTGGTAATGATTGTATTTTAGTAAATATATCTCAAAGAAGCAATTATGATTCACCTTGTGCCGTGCAAATAACATTATATAATCTTCATTTTCTTCTTGACGGAAAACGGATTCGTCATCCAAATCGAAATTATCTTGAAAATACTTGCGAATTATCTCTTGTTGGCCATCAGTACTGGCATCATCTATAACTTTACAGACAAATGGAAAGTTAGTTTCTTGCATTGTAAAACCATTCATGGCATCCACAATGTAAGGTGCATGATTATAGGTCAAACAACGTACAAATAAGAGGCTTTTAGTTTGTTCCATATTCATAGGAATGTGAGTAATTATTATATAAAGTGTTTCAATTGAGAATTATTCACTAACTTTATTGTAATGGTATGATGGGATTTGACACTCGTCCATATTCTCCTCTGAAGAAAACTTTTAAATAGTGAGAAGCCATACCCACTTCCGATTTAACCACTTTGTGACCAGACAGCCTTTCTTCGTCTGTGATGTCGGAAACTAAGGCCTTGGTGCCATCCTCTTTGCAGAAAACGATATATTCTGGAACAGCGTTATCACTAAAGAAACTGATATCGATATATTTACCTCTCATCGAAATAGAAACATCTGTCTGAAGGATTTCGAACATTACAGCGTCAGACACCAAACTGTCCTGCCTTGTTAATAAAGCCCTGTAACTTCCAGGGGACAATCCGCAAAGTTCCACATCTGGGGTTCCTTCAACAGTGATCTCTTTCACCTTTACGTCACCAATGACATCAGTTTTATACACTTCCAATCTGTCATATCCTTCGTCTAACACGTTTACTAGTACGTCTTCCTCACCATAGGTCACTTTATCACCACGACTGAGTGAAAGTGCGTCATTGTCAGTTCTCTTATTATTTATACAGGCTTCCATTGCTGGAAATGGAGAAGGATCTATAGCCAATTTTTCCAAATCCACATATCTGTAAATCACATGTTTATACTTGTCTAAACGCTCTTGCACTTCTTGGGCAGAGTATCTTCTACAGGAAGTTAGGTTTGGCGCGCTTTCAAGAATGTCCACATAACCAACAGAACCATCCTTGTCTTTGATAATGTCTGTTATCAGAAAGACATGGCCGTAGGTGAAGTAAACGATGTCACCTGGAGCAGTATGCTCCAAATCCTGTTGTGCCACTCTCTTAAAACACGGCAAAGCACCGTACATTCTTGAACTATAAGGACGGTCAAGTCCCAATGCATAATTAACGGCTCCACTGCATACTGTCCCGTAATAAGCCGCACAATTGACTCCATGATACGGTAGCTTCCTGACATCCTCAGTGTACAAAACACTCCTCGGGTTATTCACGGCGGACAAAAAAGTATAAAACGAGACATCTTGTCCGATGAATTTGTCTTTCTCCTTGACTGACGAGTAAGGGATACCCGTAAATTCGACTCCTTTTGTAAAGACACCATTGTTGTTAGGAATAACACCTTTAGGCGTCCATTTGATATTACCAATCGCCTTCGCTCTCTTCCGCATCTCTTCCAAAGCCGGATGGTTCCAGTTTATACAAACAGAGGTCGTGTCATTAGCAACAGCCTTATAATAGTCTTTTGTAAGAACAACATAGTTCATACTGGAATAATAGGGGTCATCAGCAATGTCATCTTCTGCACAACTTACACTAAGTGCAAAAAACAGCAAAACAGGAACAAACCTAATCTTTGGTTGGAAAAGGATTAAATTCCCCTTTATAGTTATTATCCTCATCCCCTTTGTTGACATTAAAGATTCACTGTCGCTCTTCTGGGCTCAAAGCAACAACAAGGTCTGATAGCCACGATTCTCACTCCGCTGGCCCTCTGGGGCCCGACCTTGGCGAAGGTCGCCAATACAGAGTGGCTCCCTCCAAGCCCTAACGCGCCGATATTGGCTTCGTTTACTTTTGCAGTGATTTTACTTTCCAAGTCGCTTTGAACATTGTAATCGCCATATGCCATGGCCTCCATCATCAGGCTGGTCGCCTCGAACTGGCTGCGGCCGATGCCGACAGCCAATGTGCAGGGTGAACACCCCAACTGGCTGACTGCCGGAATTGCGCGGTTCACGATTTCATCAACCACCACATCCACACTGTGCTTGTGGAAGACCCGCTGGGTTATGCCACGGATGGCAGGACCGCCCCCAAGCATTAGCACAGTAAGACGCAAGGCATCCTCGTCCACAGGCTTGATCAGTATGGGCGAAGGTGCCAATGCACCGCTGTCTTCATCCAGTCCGCCGCTCTGGTCAATGCGTTCATAATCATTGCCCTTGATGGCCATCGGACGACCGGGAAGACGTCTAAGTCCTTCAACCACGCCCTCTCTTATCTGTTGCAATAATTCACCGCTCACTTGGTGGTTTCCACCCACCTCAAGGAAGAGGTGGGGAATGCCTGTGTCGTCGCAGAGGGGGCTTCGCCTTTCCTCAGCGACCAGCGCATTGTCGAGGACTTGCCGCATAACCCAACAGGAACGCCCACTGTTCTCGCTGGCTATGGCACGGCGGTATGCAGCTTTTTGATCTTCACGAAAAGAAGAACCTGCCTGGACGAGGCAGTCAGCGACTTTATCTATAATTCTATTCATATATGCTCCTTCCTTGTGCGGCTGCAATAATCGCCTGGTAATTCTTGACTTTGATTCTATACAGCGCTTCCATCCCAAGTTCGGGCCATGCCACACACTCCCTCTCCAACGTCTGGTTCTCCAGAAGGGCAGTGACTGGTGGAATAATAGCAAACACCGAATTGTTGTCCCTGAGCATGCCCACCGTTTCCGGTTTGATGGCTCCCTTGCCGAGATGCATCCTCACCCCGGCTTCTGAAAGGGTCTTGAAACTTCCTTCTATCTCCAATTTGTTGCTTGAAGTTGGTCCGACACCTGCGGGACTGACTGCCGTGTGGAATATCACTCCACCTTCCAAGTCTATCCCGCGCTTTTTCCACACCCCTTCCTCTATTTCCCTGCAGATGCGGGGCAAAACCGCGTCACGACCGCAATAGATGAAACCTGATATGGATACGATATCGCCAACTGCAAGCTTGCCAATGGCTTCCGCACTCAGCGGTGTTGTAAGTTCTATCATTTGCAGACGATATTCAAGATTTGCGTTAAATCAATGGCTGAGTCAAATATCATTTGGAGTAGCTCGTCACATTGTGAGCAGGTCAATCCTCCGTACATGGCCAATCCTCTGAATTTCTCTTTCAACTCATCTTCCGTCAAGGGATTCTCAGGCTCTCCTTTGGGATAATCGACCCTTTCCTTGTATTCACCCTTATTGGTCTTCACCGTAACTTCAGCTACTCGTTTCTGGGGGCATAGAACCGTGAGGTCATCAACATCAGCGACTGTTACTTTTCGGGCGATGTCCAGAATGCTTGCATCAACGATGTGATCCTCATTGAACTCTTCAAGACCTGCCTTCCCTGTACACAGCGCCACGGCAAGGCTGTATGGAATACTCATCTTGGCGGAATTAACTCCAGCGATATCTGTGTGGTCATGCCCGGCAACAGCCAGTTTGTATGTCTCCACTTGGATGTCCAGGACCTCACCGACATCGAACCCCTCCTGTTGGCGTATCTTCAGCGCCGCCTCAATTGATGGATGGCAATGCCGGCATGCTGCGTATGGTTTCATATAGATGGTCTCAATCATCCATTGCTTGTTCGTGAAGTCTGTCAAGTATTGTGTTTTCGGCTCATCTGTCATCACTTTCAGAAAACCGCGCTTGCCTCCAATGGCATCCTCAGGTGCCTTGAGTCTTGCCTTGCCGACGTAAGCGGCGACCACGCCGTCCATAGCGGCCCGTCCCGCATTGTATGGTTTCATCTGAGTGTCACCCTCTATCATTTCCAGCAAACCGGCGGCACTGGTAGTGGCAGCGGATAGCGCTGATTTCATCTGCTCAGTGTCGAAATGCAGGGCCGTTGCGATGCCGATGGCGGCACCCACAGTACCGCAAGTGCCTGTAGCATGGAACCCTCTGAGTTTTCCACCTGGTTGAACGGCGCATGCCAAACGGATGGCAACTTCATAGCCCATAACAACGCCACGTAGGAAGTCGTCCGTCGCAATTCTCTCTTTCTCGCAGACAGCAGACAAGGCGGCTATGACAGGGGCTGCCAGGTGGAGCATGCCGACGCGATGCCCGTCATCCAGTTCTATGGCGTGGGCGTTAATGCCGTTCATCAGTGCGGCGACCTGCATTGTCGCTTTCCTGCCTTTTCCTCCTATCAGGCCGCACGTCCCTTCCTCAGGAAATCCATTGCAGAGGGCATTTAATTCCTTTTCGTAAAATCGTGTCCCCGCCAACGCGCATCCCATAAAGTCGAGCAGGCATGCGCGGGCCTGGTGAAGGGAAGAGGCTGGTATCTCACGCTTCTGCAAATTTGTGATTTCTACAATAAATCTGTCAGTAAGATTAACCATAAATGTATATGTTTTCGTATTCAAAAAAAGAAAAGATGTAGGGATACCCAGTTAGAAAGAAAGTACAGTTCCTCCCCAGCTTAATCCCACGCCAAAGCCTGAAACCATCACTTTGTCACCTGGCTTGATAGCTTGCTTATCCATGCAGTCTTTCAAACCAATAAGCACGGTAGAAGACACCGTATTGCCTGTCGTTGAGAGGTTGATGTAGAATTTGTCTTTTGGAAGCACGCATACCTTGCGTATGGTGTTGAGCATAAATTTATTGGCTTGGTGGAATACGAAATAATCAATCTGGTCTTTTTCCAAACCATTCTTGCCCAGAATCTCTTTCATCATGGCAGGAACAGCGTCGAGCGTGAAGTTGAAAATGGCACCGCCATTCATATAGAGGTAGTCATCGTACCATATATGTCCCTCGTCATCTTCCACAAAATAGCCTGTGGCTCTTTTCTGTCGCGATGCTCCTGTCTTTACAATCAGGTTGTTAGCCCCGCTTCCGTCTGTTCCAAGCGCGAACTCGCCGATTTCCGCAAAACCATCGGTGGAAATCAGACAAGCCGCCGCTCCGTCCCCGAAGATGCTGCGGTTGCTCTTGTCTTGTGGATGTAAGTATTTGTTATAAGTTTCCGCTGTGAGCAGAAGCACGTTCCTTGCAATCCCGGCAGAGATGAGGCCTTTGGCCATGGCCATGCCATAAACGCATCCCGAACAGCCGAGGTTGTAGTCGAACGCTCCAGCAGATGTGGGGATGCCCAGGCGGTCTTGCAGTATGCAGGCTGTGGATGGGAGGAAATAGTCGGGACTCTGGGTGCAGAGCATCAGGAAATCTATGTCCTTCGGACTGACGCCATACTCTGCGAACAGTTTCCGGGCGGCCTTCTCGGCCATGTCACCTGCAGTCTCGTCATCTGCTGCCAGGTGGCGGGAGTCCACACCTACCTTCTGAGCGACTTTTTCCACGCTCCACTCGGGGAACTCGCGCACAAGCTCCTCGTTGGTCATCACCCTTTCGGGCAGATAGTATGATAATGCTTTTATAAGTGCCATATAAATTCAATATAGGTTAATTACACCCCCCGTTATCTTCACATTTGAACCTGTCATCCATGTGGAAGCATCCGAAAGCATATAAATGGCCAAGTGAGCGATGTCCTCGGGCCTGCCATATCTCTTCAATGGATAACGGGATTCATCCTCTTTCAATTTCTGTTCGTCCGTGCCATCCGCAAGAATCAGGTCTGTCCATACCATAGCAGGGCTGATGCAGTTCACGCGAATTTGTCGAGGAGCAAGTTCCAATGCAAGACAATTGGCGTATGAAATAATGGCACCTTTTGATGCACTGTAAACAGAATTTCCCATACTTGGTGACCATGAGGATATGGAAGCTATGAAAACAACGGAACCGCCTTTGTTGATTTTCTTTTGTCTGAGTATCTCAGCCTGAAGGAGCACAGGAGCCTTGAAATTCACTCCGATTACGCCATCCACATCTTCTTCTTTTATGCTTTTGCATGGTATGCGCTGGCCTATCCCCGCGCAGTGCACGATACCGTCAAGTTTGGGTAACGCACCGACCAAAGAAACCATCTTGGCGTTATCCGTAAGGTCACCCAACATGATAGTGGCACTGCCATCTGCCATCAGGGATGCAGTAGATTCCAATTTGGCTTCATTGCGTCCGTTGATGATGACTTTCGCACCCATCTTGGAGCAAGCGACGGCAATGCCACGACCTATACCCGACGAGGCACCGGTCACCAGCACGGTCTTCCCTGCAAGAGAAAACGGATTGTATTGCTCCATCACTTACTTCGATGCAATCAGATTGAATACATCCTCAACGCTCACGCACTCACGGAGTTCCTTACCGGTGATGGTCTTTCCATATTCAGTTTTGGCGAGTGCAATCACGCTCATTCCCATGAGTGAGCTCCATTCATCGAGGTCATGAAACCTGGTCTCAGCCTGAATCTCCTCAGGGTCGGTCTCGTCGAACTGGTCGGCGAAACTGGTTACAAACTCGTTTAAATCCATAGTCCTAAATGTTTACAAATTTCTTGATGTCCTTTATTCTGTCGATAAAATACTTGTTATATACTTTTTCATATTGTTCCAGATCTGTCCGTTCCTCTGCAGGATAATGGTTTTCCTCATAAACCTTCACCTCTTCGGGGGTCAGTCTGAACCCCACAATCTTTGCTGGATTCCCCATTACCACAGCGTAAGGCGGGACTTTGGCGTTGACGTATGAATCTGCCGAGATGATGGCTCCACGGCCGATTTCCCTGACGCCAGGCATGATGATTGCACGAGTGCCAATCCATACATTTTCACGTATGGTGAGCGGTGTCAATATGCATCCTTTTGTCAAGTCTTTGGCATCGAAATCCAGTTCGTGATTATGGGTAAGGATTTTCACTCCTTCGGAAAGACTAACGTGATCCTCCATCACCAAACCGCCTGTGTAATCAATGTTGGTCCCTTCTGCTATCAGACAGTCCTTCCCTGTCCTAATCTGCGATTCCACATAATGATGTCTATGAAAAATGACATCATAACCGATGAAGCAGTTTTCCCCAAGCCCATATCGTTCCTTGTATGCGGCACGGCGTTTCGCTTGCAAAGCGGCGCTCCTCTCGTATTTTAGGCTGCTCCATTTGGCGAGGAACTTGTAGTTGGCGAAAAATGAATCGACCCACTTGTCCCTGAAAGTGTTCTTTTCCTGATAGGACAGGCATATCTTTTTCTTTTCCTCGCCAGACAGTAAGTGAAGCGACTCTTTTTTATATTGATTGCTCCAAACATTATACTTGAGAAAACATCTCAGAATATCTATGAAAATACTCCATCTTCCTCTTTGAACACCTGAGCCTTTACTTAGAGTTGATGCGTCTTTCCAACCATATTCGATAACCTGCCTTAATCTTCGGATATTCATTATGTTAGCAATTTGTCTTTAATCAAATCCAATTCGCCCCTCTCAAATGCCACGATATTCTCAACCGCACCTGCCATCATTGCGTGGAACGTCTCGTAAGATAGGCCGGCGATATGCGGTGTGAGGATAACGTTGTCCAAACCAATGAGCATGTTCCCGCCGACAAGCGGTTCTTCGTAATGGACATCCAATGCGGCGGAACGCAATTTCCCATTCACCAAGGCGTCATGCAAAGCATTCTCATTGATAAGTTTTCCCCTTGCGGTGTTCACAACAATCGCCCCGTCTTTCATTGCGGTGATTGCGTCGGCATTCAGGATTTCCTTGTTGTCATCTGTCAGCGGGCAGTGGAAACTAAGTATGTCGCAGTGAGGCAGAAGTTCTGAGAATGTCGGGAAATAGGTAAGACCTAATTCGTGTTCTTGTGCTTCAGACAAGCGGTAGATGTCTGTGTAAAGCACATTTGCGCCGAAGGCTTTGAGATATACGGCCACTTGCCGGCCGATGGCGCCCATCCCCACCAGTCCTACGGTCTTGCCATATAGTTCATTGCATGTGACACCTGTCTGCTGTTTCTTCCAAACGCCATTCTTTACCTGTCTGTCAATCTGAGGAATGTTCTTCAAACAACACAGAATCAGAGTAAGGGAATGCTCGGCGACACTGCGGGCATTGACACCTCGGTTCACATACACAGGAATCCTGTGCTTTCTTATGGCTTCCAAATCGAGCATTTCCGTTCCGACCCCTGTCCGCTGAATCATCTTCAGCCGCTTTGCGGAAGAAAGGACGTTCTCGTCAATAGGCAGGCGGCCGCTGACCAACAGATAATCAGCATCTACGCACTCACTGAGAAGGCACTCGTAATTCAGTTCATCAAGGGTCTTTATCGAAAAGTCCTTTGGAACTACACCTTGCAAGATTTCCCAAGGCTTGCCCGTATAGCGGGCGGTATGAAGTATTTTGGGCATATCAGACACCAAACAGTTTGATGTACTCTTTCTCGTTTTCTATTACACCGTATGCTTCCGCACGCTTCAGAATCTTTGTGGCCCAGTTAGTGTGGGGCTTTATCTCGTTCATGCCCTTGCTTCCCTTGATGACGCCACCGGATGTGTGAAGTATCTGGTACGCATCGTTGTACTCGTCCTTGGTGACAGCCAACATCCCGTTGATGAAATTCAAATGAGTGGGATGGATGCAGGTCTTGCCCATGAAGCCGTTGGCCTGGTCGAGTATCAGTTCACGCATCAGTCCGTCCACGGCGTCGTTCACCACGGGGGTACGCTTCATCAGTGTGTCCTGGATGTCAATCTTGGGCAAGTCCTCGAACTTCATCCGCTTGTTCACCCGGAAATACTCCCATACAGGACCGCTCACAGTGTAATCGTTGTTGCGCGTGAAGACATTAAGGATATCCATAAGGCAGTTGCTCACTGTCATCACGTCGTAGATGGTGTAGTTGATGCCCCGGCGCACGCCGAAACATGATGAGAAATCTGTTCCGCCCACACGGATATTCAGAATGAGGCCCTTATGGCAATCGCAGATGTTCTTGATGGCCATCAGTTCCAATAACCGAGTCTCCTTGTAAGCGACCCGGGCGTCCTCAATGATAGGCATTCCGTAGATTATCTCACCGAAACGGTTGTTCAACTCCGCCAAGTGGCTCATATAGACACCGCCGTTGATACCGTTGAACTTCGGGAAATTGAAACCGGTGACATAACGCATCAGTTCCGGTCGCAGCATTTCTGAAAAATGCCGGAACTGCTCGGGGCTCCGTACACGGAAGAAGAGCAAGGGGATGTCTTCGTATTTGAGGCTCCCTTTCTCTTCCGCTTCCTTTAGGGTCTCCAGCACATGTATGCTGTTCTTCTCAGCCGCCGGTACATCCTCCTCGGGGCAAGCGTCCTCGAAGCACATCACCATGGATGTCAGGCCTGGATATTTCTTGTCAATCACAGCCTGGGCAAAATCCTTTGTGCCAGGCATATACATGGTGGCACCAAGGCAGTACTGCAGAAGAGAGCGGTCGGTGTACTTGTTAAAATCCACAGGTTCTTTGACGAACTTGTAGGAGGGATTGTATTGATGGTGTTTCATTCCTGCATATTTCCTTTTATACTGACATTCCAAAGACTGTCAAGATTCAAGTCGCGCCTCATCATGGAGCGTCCTTCATTATCCTTGCAATCTATCGTGGTAAAAGCTTGCCGTATCTTGTTCCTCAATTCGTCTTCTGTCGAACCGCTGAATACCATGACGCCAATTCTTCCGCTACTGGCCCGACTCTCATCAATCCTGTCCCCCGGCTTCTTGTAAAAGGACAAGTTGTCAATGACTCCTGAACTTAGCAGCGGTTCTGTTCCTGTTGTGTGACTGTAGATGCCATTACGGCCATAAATCTGATTGACAGCATAGATTCTGCTCATAGGATGCCAGCCTTCAAGAGATATTGGACGGCCAAGGAACGAATCGATAGCAGCGTCAATGATGTCAAATCCCGTGCTGTACTTGATGGTCTGGGAACTGATACCACCTCCTACACGAGGTGCGAATTCTATGACGCTGACATCATCGCCTTGGACTATCCCCTGAAAGAAAAGCGGGGTGTTGTCCAGATGGAAAGCCCTGGCTAACTGGGTGGCTATCGGCTCGCATTTTGAAAGGGCTTCAGCTGATATGCGCGCCGGGGCATGGGATGCATAGCATTTGATGACGTTTTCCTTGCCTTCAATAACACTAATCCGCTCTTGCGCCATCACCAGATGGGCCTTTTCCCCGACAATTACACAATAGGCACTGATTTCCACACCCTCTATGAACTCCTCCACAATCGCATAACCATTGCGGCTGAACTGCAAAGCTACGGGCAGATATTGCTCTAATTCTGACTCATCGTGGACTTTTTTAACTCCATTGGCGGAATTGGAGTCAGCAGGCTTGACCATTAGCGGATAATTCAAATTAAGTGCTTGTGCTTCTTCAAACGACTTAACTTTCAGATATCGTGAGGTCGGAATGCCGTTGTCCCACATGATCTCCTTCATCCTGCGTTTGTCAGTGACATCCAATGATGTCTGGAAACTGTAGGGATGGGGAAGAGAAAGCTTTTCAGCAACATAGCAACAAGTGCTGTTGGCTTGATCCACACAGGTGCTGATGACCACGCTGGCATTTCGTTCTCTTGCAATCTCAACAACCTTTTCGTTGTCAAGTGTGCTTTCTATGATATGCTCATCTGCAAAGTCGCGTGCAGGGGGATTTTTCAGGAAATCTACTAAAATCGTGTGGAATCCCCTTTCCTTCAGCTTTTGAAGAAGAACAATGTGTGGAACTGTTCCGCCTAAAACTAATGCAATGTCTTTTTTCATTTAGGTGATACGATTGCTTCAGGATAATACATGTCAATGACTCTTTTCACCAGAGCCACCTGCTTGGCGCGTTTCTTTGCGTCTGCCTCCGTGGTGTCCCAACTGTGGGTTGCGGCGACACTGCCGCCCGTCTTCAGGTAAATCGGGGCTGCAATCCGGATGAACTCCGGCACCTCATAATGGCGTATGAAACCTCCGGTACTCTTAGGGTTCTCCGTGTGGATGTCGATGGGGATATCGATCGCCGCACGTATGGCGGCCAGCATCTGCAACTGGATGTCGCGGACTGGATTGAACGAATTGGCTCCGTTTTCCTCCAGTAGCTTGGCAGAGCAGGGGTTGCCGTGTCCTGTATGGGCGGAAACCTTGAACTTCACGTCCTTGGGGAGGAAACCCTCCTGGCGCATCTTGTTCATCAACCAGAGCTGCCCCTCATCATAAACCATGAACGAGCGGACACCAATTCTTGCCGCACGGCGGATATCCTCCACTGCGCGGACAATCTGCTCCTGACCGCGAAGCCGGTAACCCATGCGCACTCCTTCGGGGGTGTTGACTGACGCACTGGTGTCAACTGTTGCCCGTGGCCCTGTGGCAAGCAGAAGCTCCACGTTCCACTTGTGGGCATATTCCAGCATCTGCTCAATCTCGCTGTCCAGCAGGCGCATGATGCCTTGTGTCTGGGTGACACGGTGAATCTGGATGCCATAGCCATCCAAGGCCTCCAACAGAGCTTTCATCGGGCCTGGACCTTGGATGCCTGGCACCTCGAAACGGTACTGGCCACCGTCTTCGAAACGTTTCTCAGAGGTGGGCAGGTCGTAGAGGTCGCCCGTTGGCATACCGATTCTCGCTAAAAAGTCTCTTGTCTCTTTCATAATTATCTTACAATACAATTTAATGTCCTCTCTATATCCTCCTCGCCCAGCAGATGGTGCATGGGCAGGCAGATGACCTCGTCCGCCATCTTGTAGGCGTTGGGGAGGTTCTCCCGCGTCGAACTCTCCAGGCTGCGGTAGGTGGAGAACTCACAGATTAGCGGATAGAAGTAGCGGCGGCCCAGCACTCCTTGCTCCTTCATCTTGAAGTAAAGCTCGTCGCGGGTCATGCCGTATTTCCGCGCCTCCACGAAGATGGGGAAGTAACTGTAGTTGTGCTTCACGCCTGGCATGTCGTCCCAGAAACTGATGCCCTCCACGTCGCGCAACGCCTCACGGTACTTGACGGCAACCCGATGGCGGGCCTCTATGGCGGCATCCACCTGCTTGAGGTTCAGCAGGCCGTAGGCGCTCCTCATCTCGTCCATCTTGGAGTTGATGCCAGGAGCCACGACCTCCGTCTCGCCAGCGAAACCGAAGTTCTTCAGGTAGTCTATCCTCTGTTTGGTCTTCGCGTCGTGCATCACCATGGCTCCGCCCTCAATGGTGTTGAAAACCTTGGTGGCGTGGAAACTGAGCGTGGACATGTCGCCGGCATTGAGTATGCTCTCGCCGTTGACCTCCACGCCGAAGGCATGGGCGGCGTCGTAGATGACCTTCAGCCCGTATTTATCGGCTATCGCCTGTATCTTGTCCACCTTGCACGGCTTGCCATAGACGTGGACGGGCATGATGGCGGTAGTCTTCGGGGTGATGGCCCGTTCAATCCTTTCGGGGTCGATGTCGCCGGTCGAGGGGTCAATATCGACAAACACAGGCTTGATGCCGTTCCACCAGAGGGCATGGGTCGTTGCCACGAAGCTGTAGGGGGTGGTGATGACCTCGCCCGTAATGCGGAGAGCTTGTAAGGCGGTAATCAAGGGCAATGTGCCGTTAGTGAAGAGGCTGACATAAGGAACTTTTAGATATTCTGCCAGCGCTTTCTCCAGTTCCTTGTGGTAATGGCCGTTGTTCGTGATCCACCTGCGGTCCCAGATGTCCTCCAGCATCTTGTGGAACTCGTCAAGGTCGGGCAGTAGCGGTGAGGTCACCGTGATGATGTTCTTGTCCATGTTATCTGTTATTGTTTTCAATCTATGTTTGACTTGCCTGTCTCACGAATTTCGTCAATCACCTTCAGCAGGTATTGCCCATATTGGTTCTTGATCATGGGCTGGGCAAGTTGGCGCATCTTCTCCTCTGTGATCCAGCCTTTCCTGTAGGCGATGCCTTCGAGACAGGCTACTTTGAGTCCCTGGCGCTTCTCGATGACCTCGATGAAGGTGGACGCCTCGGAAAGGGAGTCATGGGTGCCGGTGTCGAGCCACGCGAACCCGCGGCCAAGCGTCTGGACTTTCAGGCTCTTGTCGTCCAGGAATGTCTGATTGACGGTGGTGATTTCATACTCGCCACGAGCTGAAGGCTTGATATGACGGGCGATATCGATCACCCTGTTGGGGTAGAAATACAATCCCACCACGGCGTAGTTGCTCTTGGGCTTGGCTGGTTTCTCCTCGATGGACAGGCAGTTCCCCTCCTTGTCGAACTCTGCCACTCCGTACCGCTCAGGGTCGCTTACCCAGTATCCGAACACAGTGGCCTTGTTGTCTTCCTCCACAGAGCGCACCGCCTCGTGGAGCATCCGTGTCAGTCCCGCGCCGTGGAAGATATTGTCGCCAAGTACGAGGCAGACACTGTCGTCGCCGATGAAATCTGCACCAATGGTGAACGCCTGCGCCAGACCGTCGGGTGAGGGTTGCTCGGCATACTCGAAGTGAACTCCGTAGTCGCTGCCGTCGCCGAGCAGACGCCGGAAGCCAGGTAAGTCGTATGGTGTGGAGATGATGAGAATATCCTTGATGTCCGCAAGCATGAGCACAGATATGGGATAATAAATCATCGGCTTGTCATATATGGGAATGAGTTGCTTTGAAATTCCCTTGGTGATGGGGTAAAGACGGGTGCCACTACCACCTGCTAGTACGATACCTTTCATAACGTGTGTATTTTGCAGTCAAGAAAAAAAACATAGAAGGAACCGTTATAGTGCTTTCCTTCTCAGATGCATGCTTGTTGTCAATACGACCCACATGCATTGGAATATATAATACTGTTAGCCTTGTTGCCTTTAGTGGGGCAATAAGCATATTTCTCGCAAGCAAATGCTTACTTCTCAAAGATTTGTTATTCCTTCTTCTAATCCGTAGGCAACAAAAACTTGCGTACCCCCTCTTCAGTGGGTACGAATCAAGAAAATCTGAAATGAAATGATTGTTATGAGCTAATTATAACTGACTTTGCAAGAGTCAAATAGTTACAATCGCCTTGTAGTCACCAACTAAATCGTCTTTACAAATATGACAAAATAAACTCAGAAGGGGTCATTACCTTCATTGCAGAATCGTCAGAGAAATGTCTATAGTGTTGGTCGTTGATGGTCAAAAGCACTTCACATCCCATATCCTCAGCTGTGTGCGCTTGATAACTGTCTTCTAAATCCTCAAAAAGAGGGTCATTAACCCCATTACTGATACTATGGGTAAACAAATCGCATAATTTGAAAGTACCTAAGATCCCATTAAGAATGTATCTCAACTTATTGATTCTGTCTTCCTTGCTCAATGACAAATCACTTTTTAGATATTTCTCCGTGAGATAAGTTATTGTATAAAAAGATCCGAAAGAAATGAAAAGGTCGTCTCCTTTCTGTATGGAATCTGTTAATATACGATTTACCTCCGCAACGTACTGCCGTTGTTGTAAGAACTCCATGATAATATTAGTGTCACAGAAGATTTTCATATTCCATATTTCTCTTGAAAGAATTCATCCAGCATCTTGCGGTCTGTTTCTTCATTGCCGACACCTCTTAATATACCTTGCATCTTCAAAAAGGATGGTGCGTTTTGCTGCACATCATCTTGTTTGTCTTTTGCATATTTACTTCGAAGTAGTACATAAAGCTCCTTCTGGACTTCTTCATCAGTGGTCTGTATGAGATTCCAGAACGACTGTAATTGTACAATCTGTGTCGGGCCAAGTGTTGTAGTCATAAGTAAATACGTTTTTCTATTATGCAAAATTACTCATTTATTTCTAAAAAGCAAATTTTCGAATAGAAAAACGCACCTGTAGTTTCCGCTTCGAATGTCGAATCACAATTCTACAGTCAACGATATATGTATAGGAATTGTTCCGCTCAGAACATCAAATCTCCGTGACATTCTCGCCGTTGCGGAAGCGCTCGATAATCTCGGCGATGGCCACACTCTCGCGACGGCGTAGCTTGTAGCAGCTGCGGCGGTCGTTGACAATCATGGAGAGGAACTCCTGAATCTCGTAGCGAAGCCCCTCGCCGTCGTAGCTGTAGAAGTACTTGCGGTTGTGGTTCTGGTCCTCGTAGCGCACCTCGAAGTAGTCGGTCAGCCACCACGGGGCGGGTACATAGACATAGCCCTTGGTGCCGGAGATGACGAGGTTGCCCTCCGTCTTCACGCCGATGCCGAGGGTGAACGACGAGGTGGCGTGCGGGTAGTT
>CACYEC010000283.1 GCA_902773225.1 uncultured Bacteroidales bacterium | reverse complement strand
GTTCTGACCTCTGACATAGGTTTTCTTCGCTTTGGGGTCCTTCCTATAGTAAGTCTGGGAGAACGACTCCTCAAACCACAACGGCAGTATCAGTTTACCTGTCTCCGGACAAACCACTTCATGGTCGGCGAGGAATTTGAACGGCCTGAATATCTGTTTCTCCCATGTCTTGGCCGACACCTCATTGACAGAGAAAGTGCGCCTCTCGTATTTGTCGAGCTGGTAGTAATCATTGTTCTCAATGGTAAAGAGTTTCTTGTTGGCGATGACCTTGCGCATGAGTTCCACTGCAGGGTTCTCCTTGCGCTTGTACTTCTCACGCTTTTTGACCACCGTCACATTGCCGAGCATCACGTTGTCGGCGAAGAGTTTGATGGTGGAGGTCTGTTTGGCGCGCTGGAAGTTCACTGCTACAATCAAGGTCTTGTATCCTATGGCCGAAACCTCGAGTTTGTCATGCTCGGAAGTGATTGGCACCTCGAACTTACCGTCCATGTCTGTGACGGCACCGATGGACGTACCTTGGTACCTCACGGTGACGAAAGGCAGTGGTTCGTTGGTCTGGCCATCAATTACTGTGCCATAAAACTGGGCAGAAACTTTCAGACTTGCCATCATTAAGATAATGACAATAAAAAAAAACTCTTCTCATAAAAAAGAAATTATAAGTCACAAAAGTGTTAGTCATATTCAATTTGACGGAAAAGGCAAACAGTGACGTCGTCTGTTTGCCCCTTCCTTCAAGTCCTATTTTGATTAGTCTTTCCAAAACATCCATTTGGGATGAGGTGGTTTGGCTTCTGTAAATTCCTCACGTACCCGTCGGCGTATGATTTGCTCGAAGGTTTTGTTCTCCTTGATAATCTTATAGATTGTTGGCCAATCGGGGAGTCCACCAATATTACGGTCATCGATAAAGATGTCGGCGTTGAGTTTGCACGAGTATCCTGGTATCCGCTCCTCGTCGAAGAGGTCGGAGTTCTCGTTGTTGACCGCATAAAAATAGACACCTCGTTCCTCGCACCATTTGATTGCATCCTCCAGAAGGTCGCCTGTCCGCATGGTCCACAACACCACCTTATAACGCTCCGCTATCAGCCGGCGGAGTATTTCGGTAGCGTATGGCCTTTCCTCCCCTATTTTGGGGTACTTATGCTCACAAATGGTACCGTCGAAATCTACTGCGATAATCATTCTGTTTGTATGCTAAGAGATGAAAGATTATACCTCGTCAAGTTTCTCACCCTTATTCTTGTCGCCATAACCATAGCCATAGCCGTAACCGTAGCCATAGCCATAACCATAGCCGTAACCATAGCCACGGCCATAACCCTTGTGGCCGTAGTATCCACCATAACGTGAATACGAACCATAACCACTCGATTTGGCCACCTTATAGGCATTGAAGATAAGGTTGAGATTAGGCAAGCGGTTGTCAACAGCAAGAGAGTTGGCGAAATCAACGTCTGCCTTGAGGGTGTAGTTAGCGCGGATGACAAAGAGTGTCAAGTCTGCCACGCGACCAATGGACAAGGTGTCGGACACAATACCTACAGGAGCTGTGTCGAGAAGCACATAGTCATACTTCTTCTTCAGGTAATTGATGGCATTCGGCAGGTTCTCACGCTCAAGCAACTCAGACGGGTTAGGTGGAACGGCACCGGCGGGAAGGATGTCAAGGTTCTCGCTGACACCTGAATTCATGATGAGGGAATCAAGATATTCAAAATCATCTGGATTGCGAGCGAGGAAGTTGGAAATACCTCTCTCTGTGTCTGGCAGGTCGAACAACGAGGCCAGACGGGGCTTGCGGATATCAAGACCCATGAGGAGAACCTTCTTGCCCATGAATGCGATACTTGCACCAAGGTTGGAGGCTATAGAGGTCTTACCCTCACCTGCTGAACTGGAGGTGAAGAGAATAACATTCTGACCAGGCTTGAGAACGAACGGAAGGTTGGAACGCAGGGCGCGATAGACTTCCACCATCACACTGTTCTTGTTCTCTTGTACCACCACCGTACGGTTTCCACCTGCCAATGCCTTCACATAGGGTATAGAACCCAACAGTGGTATGTCGGTGATTTTGGCAATGTCTTCCTTTTCTTCAACACGGAAACTGAACAGATTCTTCAGATAGATGTAGATAATTGGCAGAGCAAAACCGATGAGAAGAGCCAGAAGCATGATGACGGAACTGCGTGGTGCAACTGGACGAGGATTGACTGAAGGCTCATCAATGATTTTAGCCTTCAAGGCTGTGGATGCCAAAGTGATGGCGTTTTCCTCTCTTTTCTGCAAAAGCATCAGGTAGAGGCCTGCTTTCACTTCCTGCTGGCGGGCTATGTCCTTCAATGCCCTTTCCTTCGTCGGCGATGCGGAAATCTTGGTGTTGTACTTGCTGAGTTGGCCCTGAAGGTCGTTTCGCTGAATTTGCAGTTGGCGCTTGGCACTGGCCAAAGAAGCCTTCACTCCTGTAAGATACTCATTGGCTTTGTTGGTGGCCTCAACTACACTTGGGGCTGCCTCTGAAACAGAACGAAGCAAGCGGTTGCGTTCCATAACCTCCTCATTGTACTTCGTAATCATCGTGATGAGGGCAGCGTCTTTCAAACCCACATTGGCGGGTATCACATCCAGATTGTTGTGAGCTGCATTCACGTGATCAATCAAAGCGTCAATGAGACTGATCTGTGTCCCTACTTCCACCAATTCCTGCTCATAGCGAAGGTTCTGCTGGATATTGATATTGGCATCGCTCTGATAGTCCACCATGCCCGCACTGCGCTTGTACTGCTCTATCTCCGACTCTGTCATGTTCAGTTCCTTGGTGATGAGGCCGAGACGCTCATCAATGAAGTCGGCTGTTTTGGATGCCTCCAAGTTGTTGTCTATGTTGGCTTCCTTGTTGTAAATCTCAATCAGTTTGTTGAGATAGTCTGACGACCTCTTTGGAATGTTGTCGGTGCGGGAGATATATGCGATAGTGGTGGTTTTGGATGTAGGCTCAATCGACAGCGTGTTGGCATAACCGAGCGCAGTACGCTCCAATGGCCTGATGAACACAAAGAGGGTCTTGTCGAATTCACCTGGAGCTTTTTCGTTCTTGATGAAGGTGAACTCACCAAACTCAGTGTTCACTTTGGCAGGGAAGGTCTCGATTCTCTTCGAGAGTTCGAGGTCGCGGTACTGAATCTCCACCTCCACACCAGCACCTTCTGGCTCAATGGTCATGGCAACTGTGGAATTGAGCGAATCCAAATGCTCGCTGTCAATAGACACCCATACAGGTGAGTAGTCTCTGTATATCTCGCGGTCCTTGACTTTACCCTCATTATAATAAGAGGTATATAACTCAAGAGCCATTACAACTTTCTTATTAAGCGTCTTGGTGCCCAGTACCTCTATCTCATTGTCGAAACCAGAACTGTTGTTCATGAAACCAAGGTCCTGTACTTGAAGCGCAGCTGCGGCTCCTCCACCTCGGCTGTTGTCCACATCCTTGATCAACACCTTAGTGTGAACGTTATAAATAGGGGTGGCATATCTCAAATAGACATAGGCAATCGACATGCACAATAAGACTGACAAAAGAAACCAATACTTGTAGCGAAGGAATGTGAACCACAATTTTCTGATGTCAATCAACGATTCTTCCTCGTTATTGTCATAACTGTAGCCATAACCGTTCTCAGACTTCTCGTTCTCTCTGATTTTTTCCATTTGATGTGATTTAAATTAGCTAATTTCTCAAGTGTTTTGAAAATATCGGTCAAAATAACACAATTTTTGCGACATGAACAAATATTGGGGATTAAAAACACCTTACGATAAAGTTTTTTATGAAAAGTGGGTGCATTTATAACAAAAAATGACTAATTTTGCATTTTAAGGCGAAAATGAGTGACAAAGGAGAAAGACAGACTTCTGTACAACACTTTTCCACTCACGATTGACCCTATAACAACTCAATATACATCATCAAGACTAAACAGCAATGGGATTTTTAGATAAACTATTCCGACGCAAGAAAAAAGAAGACAAGACTGGCGGACTTGAGGACTTCATGTCGCTTATCCGTGTCTATTTCCAGAGTAGCCTTGCCGCGAAACTCGGCATCACAAACCTCGGAGCTTTTCCCGACTTGGCCACTTTCAAACGCACACTTCACGTGCAGACAGTAAACAACAAACTCGGTGTGGGAGAGAAGAAAGTATGCGCCAAGATGCTACAAGACATCTATGGACTCAACGAGTCTTTCTTTGAGGAAATAGAGCAGAGCATCAAGAAAGGATGCAAGACTCAGAACGACGTACGCAACTACATGTTCCTCTTCCAGGGATTCAGCCAGGATGTCATCATGCTCATGGGAAACCTGCTGAAATGGAAGTTCAGGATTCCCTCTTTCCTGAGGGGGGCACTCAAACAAGTCACAGCAAAGTCGGTTCACGACATCTTCACAAAAGATGTATGGAGCGACGAAGCCACACGAAAGGCTGTCTTTACGGTTCGAGGCTACCAGCAACGACTCGGATTCAGCGAGCAATGGATTACCGACTACGTGTTCAACGTGATGCTTCTGGCTAAAAAAGAACCACGCCCATCACAGGAAGAAGTGGAAAAAGCAGAGAGCAAAATGAAAAACAAATAGCCCCAACTGCATTTTTGTCGCAAAAAGGTTGGAAAATACATTAGTATTGGATATTTTTGCACAATAATTGGTGAAGTATCAACTATGACTGAGGAAGAAAGAAGACAATTAAAGACTTTCGAAAGCAGGGTTCTGGTTCTCCTCCAAGAATTTAAAGAACAATCTAAACAACTTGAGTCGCTCAAAGAGGACTTGGAGTTGAAAGACATTGAGATTGAACTTCTGAAAGAGGAGCTGAAGCAGAGCCAGGAGAACTACACCAGTTTGAAAATAGCACGGATGATGGAACTGAGCCACGACGACATCAAGCAGGCCCGGCAACGCATCACAAAACTCGTGCGCGAAGTGAATAAGTGCATCTCACTCTTAGTAACCGATGAGGACCATCCCGCTATCCCTACTCAAGGGGAGTCGTGACATGTAATCCTGGTTACAACGACAATAAAGTCGATTGAGACAAAGAGAGAAGCAATATAGAATGGGAGAAGGAAGACAGAAAATCACGGTTACAGTGGAAGGCATACCTTTGCCTACCACTGTCGCAAACGCCACCGAAGAGGAAGTGTACCGAAAGGCCGCTACGGAGGTGCAAGCACGTCTGCGTTTCCTTCGTCAGACCTACCCCGGCCTGCCCAACAACAACTACTACTATTCAATGGCTATGCTGTTGACGGCAGTAGATAAGATCAATATGAGCATGAACGTGGACAACACACCCATCTTCGACACATTGAACTTCCTTCAAGGCGAGATAGACGAGGTGATTGACTCCAAGAGGAAAAAGAAATAACACGAATTCCTCTCTGCGTCACTACTTCATGCCTCCAGATCTGGCAACAACTAACCACTTATTCAGCGCACAACTACTTCAGATGACCCCAAAAGGCATCAGAGGTTTTGTGCGCTGTTTTTTTATAATAACAACACTAATAAAACATTAAGATGAATATCGTTATTGGAATAATCGTAGGACTGGTAGTGGGCGTAGCAATTGGATACGCGCTGTTTCGTTATGTAGTGAAACAGAAATACAACCAATACATTAAGGATGGAGAAGAAAAAGCACGTCTTTTCATGGAAAAAGCCAAAGACGAGGCGGAAAACATGAAAAAAGACAAACTTCTGGAAGTGAAAGAGAAGTTCATCAACAAGAAAGCCGAACTCGAGAAAGAAGTGTCGGCGCGTAACCAGAAGTTACAGCAAGCCGAGAACAAACTGAAACAGAGGGAAATCTCTCTCAACCAACGTCATGAGGACTTGCAACGCAAGAAAGCGGAGAACGAGGCGATGCAAGAAAAACTTGCCGCTCAGCAGAACGTCCTTACCAAAAAACAAGCAGAACTCGACAACCTCCAGAAGCAGGAGCGAGAGAAACTGGAGACCATCAGCGGACTGTCGGCCGAGGAAGCTAAGAACCGTTTGATGGACAGCATGAAAGACGAGGCCAAAACACAGGCACAGCAATATATCAACGAAATCATCGATGACGCTAAACTGCAGGCCAACAAAGAAGCCAAGCGCATCGTCATACAAAGCATACAGAGGGTGGCGACAGAAACAGCAATCGAGAACTCCGTGACAGTTTTCCACATCGACTCAGATGAAATCAAGGGACGTGTAATCGGCCGCGAGGGACGCAACATTCGCGCCTTGGAAGCCGCAGCTGGTGTGGAAATCGTGGTGGACGACACGCCTGAGGCCATCGTCATCTCTGCTTTCGACCCCGTACGCCGTGAGATTTGCCGACTGGCTCTGCACCAACTTGTGGCCGACGGACGCATCCACCCCGCACGTATCGAGGAAGTGGTGGCAAAAGTGAAGAAACAAGTGGAAGAGGAAGTGATAGAGACGGGCAAACGAACAGCCATCGACCTTGGCATCCATGGGTTGCACCCCGAACTCATACGCATCATCGGAAAGATGAAATACCGTTCCTCATACGGACAGAACCTGTTGCAACACGCACGCGAGACTGCCAACCTCTGCGCCATCATGGCCGCAGAACTCGGTCTTAACCCAAAGAAAGCACGTCGCGCTGGACTGCTGCACGACATAGGTAAGGTGCCTGATGAGGAACCCGAGATGCCACACGCTCTCTATGGCGCGAAAATCGCTGAGAAATACAAAGAGAAACCCGACATCTGCAACGCTATCGGAGCGCACCATGACGAGGCGGAAATGAACACCCTCCTCGCTCCCATCGTTCAAGTCTGCGACGCCATTTCAGGCGCACGACCCGGTGCAAGACGTGAAATCGTGGAAGCCTACATCAAACGACTCAACGACCTTGAGCAATTGGCCATGAGTTATCCTGGAGTGACCAAGACTTACGCCATACAAGCCGGCCGAGAACTCCGTGTGATTGTGGGCGCAGACAAAATCGACGACAAACAGACGGAAAGCCTCAGCGCTGAGATTGCCAAGAAGATACAAGACGAGATGACCTACCCTGGACAGGTGAAGATTACTGTCATCAGGGAAACCCGAGCCATTAGTTTCGCAAAATAACAAAAACGCCACCTTGGACTACAATTTCAGAGAATTGGCAGTTCCAAGGTGGTTCATTATGTTCCTACGGTATTGACACATTGATGAAACGTATTTTGACAGCCATAGTCCTGGCAGCACTGATGTTGAACGAGGTCAGCGCTCAAGTAGCATACCCTTTCAGCGATGTGGAATACGCAGTGGAAATGTCGGGCACACTGACCAATGGCGACTATCCGCCCTTTTGGCTCAGCAGCAACAAATACGGGCTATCGTCTGAGGAGGAAAAAACAGGCTATCTCAGGGTCGGGGTGTTCCGTCCTATCGAGACAGACTCCGAATATCTGTGGCGGATAGGATACGGTGCCGACATCGCCATACCTGTCAACTACACAAGTCCCTTTGTGGTGCAACAACTATACGCTGATTTTGAGTACAAAAAGGTACGCTTGTCCATCGGCAGCAAGGAAAGGGGCATGGAACTGAAAAACGCACTCCTCTCCTCTGGCGGGCAAACCACAGGCATCAATGCACGCCCCGTGCCGCAAGTCCGAATTGAACTGCCCGAATACTGGACCATTCCCAACACAGGAGGTTGGCTCGCTGTGAAGGGGCACCTTGCTTACGGAAGATTCACCGACGACTCGTGGCAGAAAGACTTCATCAACGCTCCCGACAAACAGAAATACACCTCAGGCGTGCTTTACCACAGCAAGGCCGGTTATCTGAGGATAGGTAATGACAATCTTTTCCCTCTGTCTTTTACAGGAGGGCTTGAGATGAAAACACAGTTCGGCGGAAAGATGTGGAACGTAGGCCGAAGGCTTGACGACACCAGCGACTTCTCTGGCAACTACGTGAAAGGTGACACTGGAATCAGAGGTTTTTTGAATGCTTTTGTGCCAGGCGGAAGCGACGCACGAGACGGTGACTACAAAAATGTGGAGGGCAACCATCTCGGCTCATGGGTCTTCTCACTCGACTACCAAGGTCAGGACTGGTCGGTAAGGTCCTATCTGGACCATTTCTTCGACGACCACTCTCAGATGTTTGTACAATACGGATGGAAAGACATGTTGTTGGGTTTTGAGGCAAAATTGCCCGACAACCCGTTGGTGACGAATGTTGTGGTGGAATACCTCAACACCAAAGACCAGACAGGTCCACTCTATCATGACGGTACCTCTACCCTGCCTGACCAAATCAGCGGTCGCGACGACTACTTCAACCATGCCATGTACACAGGATGGCAACATTGGGGGCAGTCGATGGGCAACCCACTGATTATATCCCCCATTTATAACAGCAGCACAGAGATACGTTTCGAACACAACCGTGTGAAAGGACACCACATAGCATTGGCTGGCAACCCTACCAGTGAATTGAGCTACAGGTTGATGTACACTCATGTGAAATCATGGGGTACTTATCTGCTGCCACTCATCGACACCCAACAGGCG
>CACYEC010000282.1 GCA_902773225.1 uncultured Bacteroidales bacterium | reverse complement strand
CGTCCTGTTCACGAAGACGATAACCAATGTAGCCTTTAAACGAGGGTACAAGACCTCTATCAAAGGCCCTATCTTCACCGCAGGCGCATCATCTGTTGGTTTTAATCTCAACTCCGATTGGGGCACAGGCGAGACCTATACATTTGAATGATGACGGTAGGGACATGGAAGGGGTAAGATAGTGGCATAGAAAACTAGAAAACAATGACAGAAATTTATCATAATCCAGAGGAGATTTATCCCGATGCAGTTCTTAACATCGATAGCGTGCCTGCATCGGTATTCCAGTTAAAGCGTCGTAGGGATAAAGTTCCTTCACAATTAGATTTGGGCCCCGAGTTCCAACGAGAATTCGTGTGGAGCCCTAAACAGAAAAGCGAACTCATTGAGTCCATCTTGATGGGTATACCGCTACCATTGTTCTATGTAAAGGAAAATGAGGATGGTGTATACATCATTGTTGACGGAAAACAACGCCTTTCTACGATGTTCGATTTCATCGATAATAAATTCCCTTTGGGAAAACTAAAGATACTCCATGAGTATAGAGGCAAATACTTTAAGACTCTCTCGCCATCTGAGCAGAGTCGCATTGAGGATTTTGCGCTGACACTTCATGTCATCAAACCACCTACGAGCGATCAGGTTACATTTGATTTGTTCGACCGTGTTAATCGTAGCGGAACGCGTCTGAATAATCAGGAGATGCGTAATGCCCTCTATCAAGGTAACGTTACCAAGATGCTTAAGAATTTGGCTGAAACTGAGGAGTTCAAGATGGCGGTTGGTGGCGAAGACCTGTCGAAGCGTATGAAAGATCGGTACATGATTCTTCGTTTCCTATCTTTCTATCTATGGAAATGCGGTAAGTCGATAGATCCCGACACTAATGAGCCCATGCAATACAAAAGTAACCTCGAGGATTTTCTCTCGAAGAGTATGCGCTATATCAACAAATTAGATAATGATGCTTTAAGCCAGCTTGATTTCGAAGAGATGTTTAAAGCCACTATGGTAACATGTTGTACTGTTTTAGGAAAAGATTGTTTCCGCTTGCCTACAAAAGAAGGCAATGCGACCCGTCGCCCGCTTAATATGGCATTGTTTGAGACTGTCAGTTTTTTCGTCTCGCAGTTGCATGAATATTGGACTAGCAAAGAATATGCAATTATAGATCAATACCAATGCCTTCTGCACGATGCCGATTTTATTGATTCCATCACAAAGTCTGTTGACAGTAAACGTCAGATAGATAATCGTTTTAATATTATCACAAAAGCTATTGAGGAGGTAAAGGCATGTTGACAAAGATAATCATACGTAACTACAAGTGTTTTGTAGATGCAGAGTTAAGACTGAAAAGGTTGAACCTGTTTGCTGGAGCCAATTCCTCAGGAAAGTCTTCTGCTATTCAGGCCTTGCGTCTTTGTTTGGACAATGCGGGAAAACCACAGGGGCAAACTGTTCAAATGGCCAGTCGTGACCGAAAGACCGGTCGTTTCAGTGAACTCCGCAGTTTCCTGACCAACCAAAAAGAGTTTTTCATTAATCTCTCAACAACAGATGGAGAGTTGAAGACATCATATACATTTGCTGACGACGCAATGACTCTGACCAATGTGATTATAGAGAGTGCTCCGTCAACAGTTGCATCTACCCTTTCAGCAATGCCGGTGTTTTATCTGCCAGCCAATCGTGAAAGTGCAAAGGATGTATTTCCGATGAATATGGAGGCCGAGTCGCCCTTAGGGCCTAGCGGTGAATATGTTATAGATTATTTTGCCCATCATTCAGGCGATGTACTTGACGATTCTCTGATATATGATAAGTCTCTTAGGACATTGGAAGGGCAGGTAAATTATTGGCTTCGCCAGCTTACAGGTTATACGCTGCAAGTCAAGCCTCAGGGCGAAACATATATAGTAAGGTATAAGAATATCTTTGGTCGTGAACTACGCCCATATCACGTGGGAACAGGTGTCAGTTTCATTTCCGCTATGTTGATAGTCTGTCTGTCTATCTCTGAAGGTGGTTTGGTTATTATCGAGAATCCCGAGATTCATCTTCATCCGAAGGCTCAAGCGCTGGCCATGGACTTTTTCAGTATGATTGCCAGCGCAGAACGCCAATTGATAATAGAGACTCACAGTGACCACCTATTTAATGGAGTTCGACGTTTGATAGCCCAGAAAAGTATTTCGGTTGAAGATGCTTCTATTCTTTTCTTCCGTATGCGGGATATGCAGGAATCACGTCCTGTTCATGTTGAATTAACTGAAAAGGGTCGTATGGTGACATACGAGAAGGGACTTTTTGACCAGTTTGATGACGATTTAGACGTATTGCTACAAGCAAAATGATAGACTTGATTCTGAACGAAAAATCTTTGGACGGTCAATTCTCGTCCATTGAAGAATTCTGTGATAAAGGTGTCGTAGGGCTGATAGCTGTGTTAGAAGATAGGAAACGGCTGTCAGATCAAACCACATTATACAAGTCCGCAGCATTAACTGATGCAATGGTGACACCTGGTGATACCTATACAAGCGTAGTTTTTGACGAGTCGAATAGAATATATGATGGCATTCGTCGCTATAAGGTTGCTTTGCTTAGCCTGATTGATGATCCTTTTTGGGATAGCGACAGTAAGCAAAAAGCTGAGGATAAATACGAGACGCTTGATGGTAAGTCTTTGAATGGAACATCTGTAGCTGAGGCTGAAAGTCGT
>CACYEC010000281.1 GCA_902773225.1 uncultured Bacteroidales bacterium | reverse complement strand
GCCACGCTTGTACGATACTGTACGGCCGAAACCTGATTTGATTTGTTTGGTTACTGAGAAGTTGTCGAATATCGGAACTTGCCCTTTGTAGTGCTTGACAATCTGTTCACATTCCGGAGCTATCAGACTCACGTACTTCCTGACCTCCTTGAACACTTCTTCGTTGTTCACGTAAATGCTCTCGTAAGAGGGGTTGAACAGGTCGCGGAGTATGGCCACAGTACGACTCGTCTCTTCGTGGGTGAGAACAGGTAAGTCTTTGGCCAACTGTGTGTTTCGAAGACAATCGTTCCAGTTCTCCAATAGGATGTTCAATTCCTTGTCCAACTCGGAAACGCGTTTGCCTTCTGCCACAGTACGAACAATAACACCGAAATTCTTCGGTTTGATGCTCATAATCAACTGCTTCAGACGGGCACGCTCTTCGGCCGACTTAATCTTGGAAGATACCGACACTTTGTCGTTGAACGGAATCAGGACTAACAAACGGCCGGCAAACGACAACTCGCATGTCAAACGAGGTCCCTTGGTCGATATCGGCTCTTTCACTATCTGTACCAATACCTCCTGGCCTACTTCCAATAAGTCCTGGATGCTGCCTTCTTTGGGCAAATCGGGCTGACGGCCCAGTTTCGACATCGTGGCTAACTTCTTTCGGTCGCTTACCACTTGTTTCACGTACTTCTCCAATGCGAGAAATTGAGAACCCAAATCCTGATAATGCAAAAATGCCTCACGCTCATAACCTACATCCACGAAACAGGCGTTCAATCCGGGCATAATCTTCTTTACCCTTCCTGCGTAAATGTTGCCAACCGTGTATTTCGTGTCCTTTGCCTCTTTCTGGAACTCTACTAACCGCTTGTCCTCAAGAAGGGCTATAGTCACTTCCTTCGGCTGGGCGTCAATGATCAGTTCGCTTGTCATTTTTTGCTTTGATGTTTTGGTGATATTCTTGGAACCGGAGAAAAGACGCCTCTTATTCTCCTCTATCCGTACGCCCGCTTTTTGAACAGCAAGGCGCACTCTCGTCCAAGATACTTCTGATTTGGTTTCATTAACTAATGAAGAACAAACCCTTATGCCCACATAAGTCAAGAGCATTTAATGATTTGTTCTTCATCAGCCTGCTAAGAAAGGCCTATTTGAGGACTACTTGCTCTTATGGCGGTTCTTTCTCAGTCTTTTCTTACGCTTGTGCGTAGAAATCTTGTGTCTCTTCTTTTTCTTACCGTTTGGCATAACTGTTGAGTTTTATATTATTGGTTAAATGTTGTTGATGATTCAAAACCCGATTTATGCCTTGTCGATGGTGAATGCCTTGGATGGCTTGAAAGAAGGAATCTTGTGCTCGGGAATAATCAAAGTCGTGTTCTTTGATATGTTACGAGCGGTCTTCTGTGCTCTGCGCTTCACAACGAAACTACCGAAACCACGGAGATATACATTCTCATCGTTCTCAAGGGATTCCTTCACGTTCTTCATGAACGATTCCACTACTACAAGTACATTAGTTCTGTCCAGACCAGTCTCCTTGGCTATCTGGGCCACTATTTCTGCTTTTGTCATATTGATTAAAATTGTTGATTGTTTTTGATTGTCAATCTCTTGTCTTATTGTTATTTGATATGCCGACGCATAATCAGACCTATACTGTAAACAGCAAGAATCAGATTTCGGAGTGCAAATATAGCACTTTATTCCCATTCAGCGAAATATTTCTTTCGCAATTTGCTAAAAAACAGATTAATAAACCGATTTTTCTTCCCTTTTTGCCTTTTTCCACCTTCTTTTTATGGTTCACTCACTTGTTTTTTCACTTTCACGATTGGTACCACTCCCAGAATCAAACTGGATGGTCTTATGTGAGTGCTGGGTGAACAGTTTCTTTTTCTTTATTATATATATAATTAGGTGAAGATGAGGTGAAGTTCATGCAGGATAATATGATGTGCTGTACGCTCTTTTCCCCCTTTTTCATCATTCTTTGAAAAAATCAGAGTACTTTCTTTATTATTAGGGAAAAAAACGCTAACTTTGACGCTTGAATGAATAACAACATTAAAAATGGGATTTATAGAACGAAACCTCACGACAAACGAGACGATAGTATATAGAGGAAAATTGCATTGGCTCGTTTTCTGGAAACCTATTGCTGTCACTCTCGCGATAATACTGGCTACACTCATCACTGGATACTTTACCTACAACGACAACCCCGACCTCACAATGGTCATCGGAGGCATCATCATACTTGTGTCCATCATCACTTGTTCGGTTATCGTACATTTCTACAGAAAGAACAGAGAGTACATCGTCACCACAAGAAGAGTCATCATCAAAACGGGAATCATACGCAGGCAACTTGCTGAACTTAGCCTTGAGAAATGCGAGGGACTGTTTATCGACCAAGGATTCATGCAGAGGATGCTCAACTACGGAACCATTGTCATCACTACTGGCGATGTGAGAAACGAGTTCGCATATCTCAGCAATCCAGTGGCTTTCAGAAAACACGTCAATGAATGCATCGACAAACTGAAAGCAAAAAACACAAACGACGGCAACAATACCGATAACAGTAAATAGACTTTTTGCATCAACCAATTCACATAACACGAAATTATTAACACTAAACACTTCATTATGATCGACAAGAAAAGATTTATCTTGCCTGAAAATGAGATACCTACACAGTGGTACAACATCCAGGCAGACATGGTGAACAAACCACAACCCATGCTCAATCCAGGTACACACCAACCTCTCAAGGCCGAAGACCTTTTCCCCATCTTCGCCGAGGAGTGCGCACGTCAAGAACTCAACCAAACCGACCCCTGGATTGACATTCCAGAAGAGGTGCGCGACCAGTACAAGTTCTACCGCTCAACGCCACTTGTACGTGCTACAGAACTGGAGAAAGCTCTCGACACACCTGCTCACATCTACTTCAAGAACGAAAGTGTCAGCCCTGTAGGTTCTCACAAACTCAATTCCGCACTTGCACAGGCTTTCTACTGCAAGAAGCAGGGAGTCACCAACGTCACCACCGAGACCGGAGCTGGGCAGTGGGGTACTGCACTTTCATACGCTTGCCGCCAGTTCGGACTCGAACTCGCCGTTTATATGGTGAAAATCAGTTACCAGCAGAAACCATACCGCCGCTCGATGATGCAGACATACGGAGCACAGGTCACTGCAAGTCCTTCCATGTCAACAAGGGCTGGAAAAGACATCCTCACCGTTGACCCGCAATGCAGTGGCTCATTGGGATGCGCCATTTCCGAGGCTATCGAACTTGCTGTCAACACTCCCAACTGCAAATACGCACTGGGGTCTGTGCTTAATCATGTGTCTCTCCACCAGACCGTCATCGGACTTGAGGCCGAGAAGCAGATGGAGATGGCTGGAGAATACCCCGACAAAATTATCGCTTGCTTCGGTGGTGGTTCCAATTTCTCCGGTATCGCTTACCCTTTCATGCGACACAAAATCCTCGATGGATACAACACCCAGTTCATTGCTGCTGAACCTGCCTCATGCCCCAAACTCACACGTGGTAAGTTCGAGTACGACTTCGGCGATGAGACAGGATATACTCCACTCATTCCTATGTTCACACTTGGACATAAGTTCCAGCCTGCTAACATACACGCCGGTGGTCTGCGCTACCATGGAGCTGGTGCCATCATATCTCAGTTGCTCAAGGACGGATACATGAGTGCCGTCGATATCCAGCAAACAGAATCTTTCCGTGCTGGAGTTCTCTTCGCACGGACTGAAGGTATCGTACCTGCACCTGAGTCCTGCCACGCTATTGCCGCTACCATCAACGAGGCGCTCCGCTGCAAGGAGGAGGGCAAGAAGGAAGTATTGCTTTTCAACCTCTCGGGACACGGACTCATCGATATGCTGGCATACGACCGCTTCTTCGCCAACGACCTCATCGACTACTCTCCATCCGACGAGGATATCAACAAGTTCCTCAAGGACGTCGAGCCACTGCAAGCCAAGTAGAAATCTAACAACGATGTGTGAACGACTTGTGCAGCGTTCATACCTTAGGAAGGAATCAATCTGCTGGTCTGCACTCAGACCTGCAGATTGATTCCGTTAAATGATTGTTTTTCTCATGTCGTCATTTCCTCGATTTCGAAATAAAAGTTATAACGACATAACGAAATGCCGATATTTCAATAATACCGAATATACCTGATATCGGTTCTTCCTAATCAGATGGAATTATGCTGAAAACTTTCGATAAGTGGATGTTATTGTGTGTCGCGTTATTCACTTTTTCTGAACTTGACGCACAAACCCGTCGCCAGATAATCAGGGCAAGGGTGGACAGTGCGCTGACGGCTCGTTATTTCAAGTCACCATACGACACTAACTATGTGGTGCGTCCTGAAGGTAAAGTGACACTGAAGTTCAGAGTGAACCAAACTGGAAATACTTTCCATGCCAAAGGAACTGTCAACAACACCTATTCCAAAACCGACCTTAGCACAAGTCATAAGACTACACTGAGTCTCGGGGCGACTTATCGGGGGATTGCGGCTGCACTTGTGCTCAATCCAGAAAAGATAAGCGGGTTATATAAGGATTTTGAATTCAATCTCAACTACTATAGCAGCCGTTTCAGCCTTGATTTCAGTTACCAGCGTTCAGAATCGCTCGCTGGAGACATCAGGCGCGGTGATATAGTCGGCCGATTGGAGACTGGAGACCTCAAGATGAACATGGTCAATTTTGCAGGTTATTATTCTTTCAATCATCGCCGATTCTCCTATCCTGCGGCCTTTAACCAGAGTTATATCCAGCGCCGTTCGGCTGGTTCATGGTTAGCGGGTATCAGTTATCAGGGGGGGAGTATTAAAACGCGTGACGCGCTGAAAGAAAGAAACCCAGATGCTCCCGATGTGCGTATTTATCTTGGACATGTCGGTATCGGAGGTGGTTACGGTTACAACTGGGTAATCGGAAAAAAATGGTTGCTCCACTTCTCTATGCTACCTACCGCAGTGGTCTATAACCGCAACAACCTCACTCTCAACGGAGAGAGGAAAAAAGCCAAACACGTACGCGTCAACATGATTTTCAACGAACGTGCCGCCATCGTTCATCATTTCTCTTCAAGATACTTTGCAGGTGCTTCTATCGTCATGAACAATTCTTTATTCGATAATGACGATGTGGTCATCAACCAAAACAAATGGCGAGCACGCGCGTTTGTGGGCATGCGGCTATAATTGTCTTACTGAGTAGTTCCTGTTTCTTTCTGCCCATACCCTTAAAGTCAAATTGATTTTATTTTTCTGTTCGATATTTCTTTCCTTGTGTTCAATTTCTTTCTCATTGTGTGAACAAAGCGATATTGGACAGCATTGTGGAAATATCGAACAGAAACAATATGAAAAAATGAACTAATTTTGCTATTCGATAGCAAAATCGAACATTATGGAGTCTTGTGACTTTAAACCTCGAAAAGGGAACGATACTTATCGGATAGGCGATAGCGATGACCTTGTATTGATGGAGAATGTCGGTATCTTGCCTCCCAAAAAGTTCTGTATTGATAATTATGGTGTTATAGTCATCTGTACTCAGGGTTTGGCGCAGTTTGATTATGACGGGGAGGTTGTTCTTTTACAAAAGAACGACCTGTTTCTCTATATGGCCCACAGCATGGTCTCCAAATACATGTCTTCACCGGACTTCAATTGCAAGTTGATATGGTTTACACGTAGCGAACTGTGGAATATCAATATTTTTTCTAAAACGACGATAGTTGACATGTCTCATCTCAAGCTGCATCCAGTGGTGCATCTTTCCGACCAAGATTCAGCCTTGCTCGACAATTATTTCCAAATGCTATGCAGTAGGATGGCTGACCCATCCCCAGTGCTATACCAAGACATCGTCCGTTCGCTTTTTAGTACGATGTCGCTGGAAATTCTGTCTATGATGCGACGCACTATACAATTGCATTTAGGACACTTGGAAGACGAGGCAACTTCCTCTTTACATAAAAAGCAGTTGGTGGACAAGTTCATCAATCTTGTGGAACAAAGCGATGGGCGAATCCGTAGGGTGGATGAATTTGC
>CACYEC010000280.1 GCA_902773225.1 uncultured Bacteroidales bacterium | reverse complement strand
CTTAAAAGATTCTTCATAATCTTTGTAAAAATCATACTCTGTGAACGCAAAACTTGGTGTTATTTCTGAAATTTGTTGTACCTTTGCAATGACGATTATTTTTCGTTTCCCCCAAAACAGGCCGTTCCAAAGCAGTTTGGGGGATTTTTAGTTGTCTTATGCAAAGTTACAAATAATATATGATACTGGTAATCAAATCATTATGTTTCTTCTGACTATTTGACGACAATCCCTAAATATCTGCGTATCCTGGCTTTCTCACTCTCTTCCTCACCTTCTCTCAGACTGAACATGCCGCCAACCTGCATTCCGTTACGCTCCAGGATATCCCTCGCCACGTCTGCGTCCATCCTGCCAGCCTCCACGGCTTTCCTCGTGTACTCCAGGATAGCGTCGCTCACGCGCGACGTCTCATCGTCCCTTCTCGTCGTGTAGCGTTCCAGTCCAGCCTTGGCAACACCCACCGCGTCTTTCTTCATGCGAAGCACACGGTTCCCGTTCTCGTCTATCATGCCTCCATATCGGTTGTGTGCTCGGCCGTATCGCGGTCGAGTCCCGTCTCTCCGCCTTCCTCAGCCTTTACATCTGCGCTCTCCGCTTTCTGCGCTTCCTCGTTTACTCATTTATACGTTTCCTCGTTTGTCCGTGAAACCTCCTGTAAGCCTCAGTCTTACCGACGGCACGGTGGTCTCCATCCACCGCGGCGACGCCGAGGCCGTTGTCTCATTCATCAAGCTTTACACAGGGGAGGGCATGCCATTCTGTCAAGGCGTAAGAGCGGACACACTTACGTATATTTCGTGAGAATAAGTTTTCGTATATTTCGTTATTTTTCGCATATTTCGTATGTTTCATTTTGTCATACCCATGAAACATTTTTGTATATAACATTGAATATTTTTCCAAAAAATTACCTCAAAATCGCCCAAAATATGCACAAAATCATCCATATTGCATAAATATCCCATGTTTTAACAAATATTAGGAAACATTTGACATCACCACTTTTTTTATATATCTCCCCCTGACATCCCTGTTTCCCTTATAACCATTCCCCATTGATTATTCCCCTTTTGTTATTATCCATTTGCAACATCGCGACTGCCATATCCCTCCCATCTAAGGGGAAAGGCTACGGGTAGGCGAGCTGCTCGGGAATGGAGTGTCTGAAAGGCGGAGTGGGGTGTTACCCCTCACACATTATCCATGTTTTTTCAGATTCTTCTGATTTTTTTCCATATAATCTTCACTTTTCATGATTTTTATTTATCTTTGCAAGTTGAATGAAAGATAACTACTCAATCATGCATACAAGAGAAGAAAATCTGCAGGCTTTCGGAAGACTTCTGGACGTGTTGGACACCTTACGGGAAAAATGCCCGTGGGACAGAAAACAAACCAATGAGAGCCTCAGACCAAACACCATAGAGGAAACCTACGAACTCTGCGACGCACTGATGAAGGACGATGACGTCAATATCTGCAAGGAATTAGGAGATGTCATCATGCACGTCTGCTTCTACGCCATGATTGGTAGGGAGAAAGGACAGTTCGACATTGCCGATGTTCTCAATAAGGAATGCGACAAACTCATCTTCCGACACCCACATGTCTATGGCGACACTGTGGCTGAGGACGTGGGAAAGGTCCTGCAGAACTGGGAACAACTCAAACTCAAAGAAAAGGACGGAAACAAAACCGTACTCGCAGGGGTGCCTGACAGTCTTCCATCGCTTATCAAGGCCTATCGCGTTCAGGACAAGGCACGTAACGTCGGTTTCGACTGGGACGAGCGCGAACAAGTATGGGACAAAGTCAAGGAGGAAATAGGGGAGTTCCAAGCAGAAGTAGCTAACATGGACAAGGACAAGGCAACAAGCGAGTTCGGTGATGTCTTGTTCAGCCTCATCAATGCAGCACGACTCTATCACATCAACCCTGACAACGCTCTCGAACGAACCAACCAGAAGTTCATACGGCGATTCAACTATGTGGAACGAAAAGCCAAGGAACAAGGAAGGCTCCTCAAAGACATGACTCTCGCTGAGATGGACACACTCTGGAACGAGGCTAAGCAAATGGAGGAAGAGTAGTGCCTAACCCTCTTGGGGGGACACAGTCAACTTGCCTGCGAGCAAATCTCTACGTTTCATCTTGGGGGAACGCAGTCAACTTACCTGCGGGATAATATTCAAAGGTCAATAAAGCAATAGATATATGAAATTAAGTTTACAATCCACACTTGCTATCAGGTCGGCTCTCAAGGAGGCCACCGCTCGTTTCGCTGTCGAAGACCTTTCATCCAAGTTCACAGACTTCCATATACAGGCCAAGTCTGACAACGGGGAGTTGACCATCTATGATGACGACGAGAACGAACTCGCCAAGTGCATCGTGGAGGAATGGACTGACGCAACCGAAAACGAGATGCGACACAGCGTCGAGAACAGCGTGAAAAGCGAATTGGCGGAAATCAACAAGGATGGATACCTCGAAAGACTCAACATCATCAAGCCTTATTCTTTCGTGCTTGTTGATGACAACATGGAAACCATCGCCGAACTACTACTCGTGGACGACGAGAAACTCATCGTCAGCGACGAACTCATGAAAGGACTCGACGACGAACTCAACGAATTCCTCAAGAAACTCATGGAGGAGTAATAACTTCCTCTATAGGAACAACGCTTGTGTGTTCATATACCACTATAAAACTCCATTACACCCCAATAAAAAACTACACTACACTCAAATAATAATCCCCGTCACTCTTCCGAGCGACGGGGATTTGCTGTTTGAAGTTGATTAAATCACCATAATCCGTCCTTCCATGGGTCTTTGTTTGTCGTCTTGTCTCCAATATCATTTCGACGTTGGTTGCCCAAAGCCTGGTCGGTCTCATCATCATCAATGCTCAAAGGAAGAGTCATGATGGGAGATTGGTTAAAGGTCACTTCTTCTGTCTCAGGTGTGATATATGTTTTCATTGTTGGTTGTCGTTTAGGAAGATGAAAGTTATGGTTGCTGATGACCCTATCTCAAGATGGTTTTCACACCATTGATGATATACACACCGCCTGCAGTCGGATTCTCAACCTTGCGCCCTTGGAGGTCGTATACTTCCTTAGCACCGTCAATGGACAGGCTGCTAATGAATGTGGAGCCATCGGGGAATTGAAGGTTGAAAGAATTCACATTCGTGTCTTTGGTCAAGTAGGCCTTGTTGGCACCCAATGTGCTGCCTGTGTATTTGTGGAAACCTAACCAACCACTGTTCTTACCACGGCCAAGGGTGTAGATCGTCCCTCCAAGGTCGGATACTGGGGTAGAAGCTGTCACGCCTTTCAAAAGATTGTCGGTGATGGCGGCAACTGTACTTGAGGACTCCGTGAATGTATATGTGCCTTGATTGGCCATCACTATCACACCTGTGTTGGCGGGGATATTGTTATTCACCTCATACATGGTCAAAGTGCTGCCTACCATGCCACTCACGTAATAGACACCAAGAACATTGTCGGGGATGGCAACTGGGAAATCCAAGTATAATGTCGCCATGCCTTCTGTCGTAACCGTCAGGTCGTGGGTCTTAGCGGGTTTGGTATAGATGATGTTGAAGGTGAAGGGTTCAACGAAATGTTCTTTGGTCTCGTAACTTCCATTAATCTCTTGATTGGATGAGATTTTAATATTTTTCACCGTCACAGGGTAAGTTCCACTTTCAACATTCTCATCAGCCTCGATGAGTCCCATGAGAAAATACAAATCTGTAAGATCGTTGATATAGTTGTTCAAACTAATACTTACCGTAACAATTCTATAAAGGCCATTGCCTAAATCTTCGCTGTTTGTACTCATGCCAACTTGGCGGCCTTGCTTGGTTACTCTACCAAAACTGCCAATTTCTGTTTCATTTCCTTCAACGCTGAGATAGGTCTCACCGTTGTAAGTCCAAGTAGGAATATAAAAACCTTCTGGAAATTGAATTTCAAATTGTGTGTCTTTGTAATACTGGTCGTCAACATCAAGATTGATGTAAAATTCGGCTTGCTCGCCGCTACTGAAAGTGACATCATCTGCCGACATCACGCATTGTGCATTCATCCCAACTATAGGCAGGAATGTAAGCATACTTAAAAGTAATAGTTTTCTCATTTTATTGAAGTTTTTTATAATTTCTACGTTTGGTTAGTGGCGGTTCTTGTGTGAAAAGGCTCTTGGTTAAAATCGTATGTCGCTCCCTGTTCACATAACTGCACATTATTTCTGCAAATTTAGTCATTTTGTTGTATTCACGAGTATTTTTCACCTTAAATTTTGAAAGAATCTGACTATAATCATACAAATAGCCCATTTTTTTCTTACACGATACTTTCTTATTCAATTTTTTTTTCATACTTTTGCACAAACAAAACAACTATTTCAAAAACGATTATGGACGACTATCACGCGGAAAACTTCAACTGATGCGATAGAGCCCCAAGATGCATACCTGAGGCTTTATCTTTCTATTGTGGTATTTATAAAGTTTATCAGTTATGCGCAATTACTGGAATTTCAAAGGAGGCATCAAGCCTCAGAATGAATGGACACCTGGATGCTGGATGCAGGTGACATGTCCCGACGACGACGATGTGGAGTTCCTCGAAGGGGACATCAAAATACCCGACTACTTCCTCTCTGATATCGCGGATGCTGACGAGCGCTCCCGTTACGACTACGACGAGGGATGGCTCATGATCATCATGCGTATTCCATATTACAAAGGAGTGAAGTCACAGTCGCCTTTCACAACAATACCACTTGGTATCATACTAAAGAATGATGTCATCATCACCGTCTGCCATTATGAGACACAGATGATGCGCGACTTCGTCGATCATCAGAAAAAACGTGGATTGGGATTTACTGATGCAACTGACCTCGTCTTCCGTACTTTCCTATCCTCTGCCGTATGGTACCTCAAGCACCTCAAACAGGTGGGATTCATGATTGAGAAGGCCAAGTCTGACCTCGACCAGCAAATCGACAACAAGGACCTCATCGGACTGGCACGAATACAGGACTCGCTCACGTATTTCGCCACATCCATACGAGGAAACGAGACACTCCTCTCTAAACTCAAGTTCAGACTGCCTGTAGATGAACTCGACGCTGAACTCATCGAGGATGTCAACATTGAGATGAATCAGGCAAGGGAAACAACCAACATCTACACCAACATCCTTGACTCCACTATGGACACATACGCCAACGTCATCAACAACAACATGAACACTGTGATGCGTGTCCTCACTTCACTCAACATCATCATCATGCTTCCTACACTCATTTCGAGTTTCTTCGGAATGAACTTGATTAACGGGATGGAGGCTAAATGGTGGGGATTTCCTGCCACCGTCATTGTTTCCGTGATTCTCACTTTCCTTTCCTGGTACTACTTCCGACGCAAGCACTGGATATGATCTTCTATTTCTCTGGCACTGGCAACTCCGCTTGGGTCGCACGGCAACTCGCTCTGCAACTCAACGACCATCTATGTTTCATACCCGATGAAATGGGGGGAGAGGCTTCCTACAAATTGCGAACCAATGAAAAACTTGGTTTCGTCTTTCCTGTCTATGCATGGAGGGTGCCCAAGTTCATCCTCTCGTTCATCAAACGAATGAAGGTGGAGAACGTCAGTTACATCTATTTCGTCGCCACTTGTGGTGATGATTCCGGACACATGGACTGCTATTTCAAACACGCGGCCAAACGAAAAGGATGGAAAGTGGCTTGTGGATTCTCTGTCATCATGCCTGAAGCATACGTCTCGCTGCCAGGATTCGATGTGGACGACAAAATCAAGGAGAACACCAAATTAAGGGAAGCACAGACCAGAATCGATGACATCGCCACCTTCATCGCTGACTCGCGACAAGGGCGTTTCCAAACCATTCCGGGACGATTCCCATGGACTAAAAGTCTCTTACTCGGATGGTTCTTCAATGCTTTCCTCATGAGCCATAAACCCTTCCACACCAACACCAACTGCATTGGTTGTGGCAAATGCGAACAAGTGTGTCCCCTGCACAACATCGAGATGAAAGCCTCACAAATAGACTCCACTTCCCCCGAAAAATCTGTGTCTCAGGGCTCCACTCAAGAATCTCATGACTCTCTATCTCGGCCTCTCTGGCATGACAAATGCGTCGGATGCCTCCGTTGCTACCATGCCTGCCCTCAGCGCGCCATCGAGTATGGTCGCTTCACCCGTGGTAAAGGACAATATCTGCATCCGCAAAAACTTTTTGGAAAAAATAACCCATAGCATCAATCGTATCTATGGCATCTATAGTTTCTATAGCATCTATAGTTTTTATCGTATCTACAGCGCCTAAAATATCTATCAAAATAACCATCGCTTATGAAATTCATCTCATGGAACGTCAATGGTCTCCGCGCTTGTGTTGGCAAGGGATTTGAGGAGGCTTTCAACAATCTCGACGCTGACTTTTTCTGCTTGCAGGAAACAAAAATGCAGGAAGGACAACTCGACATACAATTCCCCGGTTATGAGTCCTTCTGGAACTATGCCGAGAAGAAAGGTTATTCCGGAACGGCAGTCTTCACCAAACACCATCCGCTTAGCGTTGCCTATGGCATAGGCATCGATGAACATGACCATGAGGGAAGGGTCATCACGGTCGAAATGGAGAATTTCTTCCTCGTCTGTGTCTATACCCCCAACTCTCAAGACGGATTGAGACGACTCGACTACCGTATGACTTGGGAAAACGATTTCCGCAATTACCTGCTCTCGCTCGACCAGAAAAAGCCTGTCATCGTCTGTGGCGACATGAATGTGGCGCACAACGAAATTGACCTCAAGAACCCGCAGTCCAATCGACGCAACGCTGGTTTCACCGACGAGGAACGTGAGAAATTCACAGAACTGCTCAACAGCGGGTTTACCGACTCCTTCCGGCATTTCTATCCTGATTTGACGGGGGCTTATTCGTGGTGGTCCTATCGTTTCCATGCCAGAGAGAAGAACGCTGGGTGGCGCATCGACTATTTCCTCATTTCCAATCGCCTTGCGCCACAACTTCAGGCGGCGGCCATCCACAACGAAATCTATGGCAGCGACCACTGTCCCGTAGAACTAATCATAGCATGAGGGAAGCCCGATTCGGGCTTCCCTCATGCTATGATAATCTTTTCTGTTTTTTCCAAGGCGTTTTTAGGTTTTCCTATGTCATCCTGGGTTTTCTAAGGCGTTATTTGGCCTTCCTGGAATTATATCACCTTGTTGGTGGTTTCGTCAGGGAAGACTACTGCAGGCTTGAAATGCTTGGCTTCCTCGAAATCCATCAAAGCGTAAGACATGATGATGACGATGTCGCCTACTTGTACCTTGCGGGCTGCGGCTCCGTTCAGGCAGATGCAACCCGAACCGCGCTCGCCCTTGATGATGTAGGTGTCGAAACGCTCGCCATTGTTGTTGTTCACCACCTGCACCTTCTCGCCTGCAATCAAATTGGCTGCGTCCATCAGGTCCTCGTCGATGGTGATGCTTCCCATATAGTGGAGGTTGGCCTCTGTCACACGGGCGCAATGAATCTTCGATTTCAATACTTCTATCATCATTTTTTTAGTCGGTGTTTTTGTTTACCTGGTCTTGTACTTCACATTGTCGATGAGACGAACAGGGATGCTGCCGCAGAACACGGTCACACAACCTACCACATAGTCACTCTCGTCCCAGTTCTCGAGACTGCGAAGGCTGTCGCCATCAACAATTTCGTAGTACTGAACCTCCAGCCCATCCACAGAGTTGATGTTCTCGATGACATACTCACGTGTTTCTGCAAGGGAATGGTCTTTCGAGAAATAGACGCTGGCAAAGAGGGTGCGCGAGATGTTCAGCGCAATCTTGCGCTCTTCGTCTGATAGCAAGGCATTGCGACTGCTCAATGCCAGACCGTCTTTCTCCCTGACAATGGGGCAGGGAACAATCTCCAATGGATACTTTTGGTCGGCTACCATCGCCTTGATGACGGCAATCTGCTGGAAGTCCTTCTCTCCGAAGTAGGCACGGTCGGGTTCCACAATCATGAACAACTTGCTCACAATCTGGCACACTCCGTTGAAATGGCCAGGACGGAAAGCGCCCTCCATCACCTCGTCTGTGGGAGGATAAGAGAAATGACGGGTGTCGGGCTCTGGGTACATCTCGTTCACCTCGGGAGCGAAGAGAATGTCAGCTCCGATGCTTTCCACTAACTGGCTGTCGGCTTCCAGCGTGTGGGGATATTTCTCCAAGTCTTTCTTGTCGTTGAACTGGGTGGGGTTGACAAAGTCGCTGACCACGGTGGCACCGTTTTCCGCTACCGAACGGCGGATAAGAGAGGCGTGACCCTCATGAAGGGCACCCATTGTGGGCACTAAACCCACTTGCTTGCCCTCCGACTTGAAAGCGTGTACGGCTGCTTTCAGGTCCTTGATAGTGTGTACAATCTTCATTTCTTAAGATATTAATAATATGGAACGCGGACATCCCCATTGACCAATTATGCGGGCAAGGACGCTCGCGTTCCATAATTCAATGTGCAAAGTAACATATATTTTATCAGAATTAAAAGAAAATTCAGAAAAAATGCATGTTTACCCTCTTTCTCTCTGTATGCTGCGCATGATTAGGCCTTCCAGCGAATCAATCCATCGCATGGAAGTTTATCAGGCCTGAATGCCTATTTCTTTCCTCCCGTCTTGAGGCGAAGCACCGTAAACGAGTATTTGGGCATTACGTAGTCACCTTGGGTCTTCAGCGTGACGTTATTCACCACAGGCCTGTTCTCTTTGTCCTCGATATTGCCACTTATGACACTTTCTGTCGCGTTTACTTCAGCGAGGCCATTGAGTTCCTCGATTGCACCGAGATCCATGGTCATGGTGGTCTCCACTGGGAGCAAGTTGCACAATTTCACGATGATGTCGCCTGTCTTCTCATCCTTCACCATCGATGCGGCTATTCGTTTGTTCACGTCTGCGTTGCCACCCTCTGTGATGACAATCTGATTGCCGATATATTTGGTGCCGCAGTTGTTGCCATAGAGTTTCTGTACTTCGTAGTTCACAGTCGGATACACACCCGCGTTGTCGAAGTATATGAGGTCGGGATTCCAACTTGTGTGGCCGTTGCGAGCGAGCAGGGGTGCATAGGAGGTCATCTCCACAACATCGCCGTTGCGCTCCACACCAGTTAGGAAGATGGCTTCGGCAAGCGCATTCTCCAGACGGTTGCCGCGAGATGCGTACTCGCCGAGATAGACGGTGGTGCTGTTGCGCTCGTAGTTGTCGTAGAAGTCCTGGTTGTTGACAAACCATCCTGGATTGTTGTAGTAATGCTCATCCACAATGGGTATCTTGTTTTCTTTGGCGATTTTCCAGCCCCATTCATAGTCGGAACCCTCGAAGAACGGACCGACAGTGCCGACTATCGTGATGTCGGGGTATTTAGCTTGCACCCCCTTGCAGAGGTAGAGATAACGTTCTGTGAACACATCGCTGATGAGGTCTTCGTTGCCGATGCCGATGTACTTCAGGTTGAAGGGCTTGGGATGGCCTGCTTCTGCACGCATCTTCGCCCACTTCGAGGTCTTGGGGTCGCCGTTGGCCCATTCCACCAGGTCGAGGATGTCTTGCAGGAAAGCGTCCATCTGCTCCCAAGGCACACCGCCTTGCTGGCCATTGCCACCCACCGACGAGTTCTGGCAGGGTACGCCTGCTGCAATCACGGGCAATGGCTCGCAACCCATGTCCTCGCAGAAGGTGAAGTACTCGAAGTACCCCAACCCCATGGTCTGGTGGTAGTGCCAGATGTTGAAGTCGCCTTTGCGTTGCTCCAACGGGCCGATGGTGTTCTTCCATCGGTAGATGTTGTCGATGCCGTTGCCGTGGGCGAGGCAACCGCCCGGGAAGCGCATGAACTGAGGCTTGAGGTCGGCGATGGTCTGGGCCAGGTCGGCGCGAAGGCCATTGCGGTGTCCGTGGAAAGTGTTCAGCGGGAACAGGCTGACAAAGTCTATGGCCACCTTGCCTTTTTGCGTGGGAGTGATGGTCAGTTTGCCTTTGCTGGTAGTGCCTGTGCTGGTCATCTTCACTTCCTGTTTCTTCCACTCCTTGGTGGCGTTGATAGTGGCGGAAGCCACAACCTTGCCGTTCTCGTCTGTGATTTGGATATTGAGCTTCTGCTTGCCGCCTTCTGGCAACTTGGTCCATAGGCTCAAGGTGTATTTCTCACCTTGTTTTACGGCTATGCCGTCGTAGCCTTCGTTCACGAGGCTGGCCCCTGCGGAAGACACATCTAAAAGTGCGTAATGTGGGTTGTTGGCATGGATAGGGGAGTCGGTCTCAATACTCCATGTCGTGCCTTGCCCTTCAAGGCTCCATGCGGTCTGGCTGTTCCATCTGCCGTTGTCCTTGTTGCTGTATTCGAAGTCGCGGTTCTGCACCAATTCTGCGTACAGACCTCCGTCGGCAGCCCAACTGATGTCCTCGAAGAAGATACCAATCAGTTTGTCGCTGATGGGTTTGTTGCCTGTTGGGTCGATGCTGAGCGAGGCTTTCACGCCATTGAGTTTAGCGAAGCGTCTTTGGTCATCGCCCATATTCTCGTTATTGCGGTTGCCACGGTAATGGGCTGCTTGTGCATAGTTCTTCATCTCATCCACTACGCTCCATTCCACACGGGTACATTGTCCACGTTGTTTCTGCCCGTTGATGCTGGCTTCCACATACATGTCCCTGTATGCGTTGGCGTTTGCTTGTTGGGGGGTGCTCCAGTGCTGGAAGTCGCCGCTCGCTTGCTGATAGACTTTGCCTTGTGAGGTCTTGTAGGTCACCACAAACTGTCCGCCTTCGTAGGTGAGGAATGGTGCTTCCACATTTTCGCCCTTCTGGCTGTAGGGGTAGTCCTGGGGTTTCCAATGGCAGAGGTCTGGACTGAGGGTGGTGGAAAATTGGTTGATACGGTTGTTCAAGGCCCATACCACATACCATGTTCCATCCTTGCGAACAACCGATGGGTGGAACATCTTCTTCTCGCTGCCCCAGGCGCCATAGTCGCTCGATACATATCCGTAGCCGTCGCCGATGCTGGTCCATCTTTTTTTGTCAGTGCTGTAAGCGAACTTCAGTCCGCCACCGCCGTTGGCGTATTGGTCAGCATAGGTGAGCAGATAGACGGAGTCGGGATGGTTGTCACTCTTATTGACATTGGCACGGAGTGGAAGTTGAGAAAAAGCCAATAAAAACGCTAATGAGAAAATGTGTTTCTTTAGTCCGATAGTAAGTTTAATAGTCATTGTTTTATAAATAGTTATAAAGTTTTGTTAAAGTTATACTTGAAGTGTGTTCCTTTTAGATGAACTGTTTTCTTATAGACGAATAAAGGCAGCAAGGATGAGCCTCGCTGCCTGTATGTTGTGGTTTTACTTTTTGGTGAACACCCATTTGAGAACCAGGTTGTTCTTGTTGCCAGTGGTGTTGGCTTTGTCCATGTAGGCACTTGCCACGCACTTGGTTTGGTCGGAATACAGTACCACTTCATAGCGTTCAATCTCGCCTCGCCAGAAAGCGCGAACCAATTCAGCCTTCTTTTTTTCGTTGTATGTCATCCATGACGACAATGGGTATTTGTCGGCTGCGGGGCCAATCAGTGTTCTATCATCGTTGCTTTCCAAAGAATAGTCGTAGATGATGTTGGCGAAAATCAAACCAAAGACATCTGTGACGGCTTTGTCGTTCTTTACCAAACTGTCGAGTTGGTATTCCTCCATGGCTGTGTTGTAAGTGCTCTTGCTCGTGAGTTGGCGAACGGCGGTTTGTTCCACCTTGGTCAACATGTTGTTGTCGAAGTGATAAGTTCTGACGGACTGAAGAGTGTCCTTGTTCATTTCTGTTGAG
>CACYEC010000279.1 GCA_902773225.1 uncultured Bacteroidales bacterium | reverse complement strand
CACAACTATGACCATCAACCAGTTATCCATTTTCATCGAGAACAAAAGCGGTACTCTCGTGAAAGTATTGAAAATATTGAAGGACGCAGGCATCCAGTTGATAGCCTCCGCCATTGCAGACACAGTGGAGTATGGTATCTACCGAGTAATCTGCAGCGAGCCAACCCGCGCCTATCTCATTCTGAAAGAAGCAGGAATCCCTGTAGCCCTTTCCGACGTTTTCGCCTTGGTGCTTGAGAACAAGCCAGGGAGTGCAGCCGACGCCATCGAGTTGTTCACGAACGAGGGTATCAGCATCACCTATATGTACACCTTCCTGCTGAAGGGCAAGGGTATCATTGTGTTCCGCACAGACAATGCCGACAAGACCCGCGAGACCATCATCCTCAACAACTTGACCTTCATCGCTGAGAAGGACCTCAGCGCCTTGGCTGAGCAGAGTATCTAAACATTGGCTTCGCCTAAAATGCTCACGCTCGGCATAGCTCAAGCAAGCTTGGCTCTGCCCTCGCTTAATCGCATTTTTGAACATTGAACATTAGCTTCGCCATCGATTATGAGACATTTCACACATGAAAACAGAGGTACTTGCAGCAATCAAGTCATCTTCGACTTGGACGATGAGAACCGCGTGCACAACCTACAGTTCGTGAACGGCTGTCCAGGCAACACCATCGGCCTCTCGCAGTTGGTGGAGGGCATGGATGCAGAAGAAGTCATCAAGCGTTTGGAAGGCATCCGCTGTGGCATGAAGCCAACGAGTTGTCCAGACCAGTTGGCAAAAGCACTGACAGAAGCACTCCAATCGAATTGAAGTAGAAGTTCCAATCGGATTGAAGAAGTACCCCCTTTATCAAAAGACCGTGCGACAGGAATGCCACACGGTCTTTTTGCATAGTGCAAATGGAGATGTTACTTCTTCATGAGATAGCGGAGGAAGAGGTAGCCGCCGACAATCTGTATGGCGATGCCAGGCCATCCAAGGGTGATGTCCTGGAGTGCCTTTTGGAAAGAGCCAGTCATCCCCCACTCTACCAGTGTTCCTACAGCCTGATAAGCCAGAACAGCGAGGGCGACATTGAGCAAAGTGACACGCTGTGTCCTCTGGGCAATGCATGCTGCGGCAAGAGCAAGAAGGCTGCTCTTCACCAGGATGACGGGCAACATGGGTGCTGGCGGCATACCGAAAAGCAGGTTGTTGACCAATGGTGACAGAACAGCCGTCGCCAGACCTACAGTGAATCCATATTTGTAGGCTCCGACAAGGGTGAAGAAGTAGATTGGCAGAAGAATCAAGCCTCCTTGAGGGATAAGGTGGCAGAGTTGTGGCAAGAGGATATTCCCCACCACAAAAAGGGACGCAACAAGATAGGTTTTCATTTTGTCGTAACTCAGTTGGTAGAGCGCGACATTGGATACATTAGCATTCATATTGTTTATGATTTAGTTTTAGGGATATTCTATTTATCACGAATTATTGAATTATCGAATTATTATTCTGCTGATATTATGAATTTTACGGGATTATCAATCAAATCGCAAGTGATTTTTAGAAGTTACCTTTATTCATTCGTTGTACAAAGTCTGCAATCAAGAAGAACGCTTCTTCAGGGTCAGAGATGTGGGCGGTAAGTTTCTCCACAGGGCAGATGTCAGTGCCCTCTCGGTTGATGATATGCGGCACCTGTTTGTCGAAAGTCACCGGAATTCCGTTCTTTTCCAGCACTTCAATGGCAGAGAGGCTTATCAGCCTTGCATAGACCTGTGCGATTCCCCCTTTGGCAATCAGGAGAGCCGCTCCCCGTCCGATAACCTTGTCGGCAATGGTTCCTCCCTTCATGAAACCAGGATTAGCGCTCAGGAGTTTGAAGAGGTCGAAAACCCCTCGATGCCGGAAGAATCGCACGTCGCCGTTGCTGGAACGTACCACTCCCAATACACCATCCTGTTCCAGATATTTTTTCAGTTCCTCCATTGACAAGTAGTGTTTAAAGCATGAATAAACAGCTCCATGCCTTTCGATTGACAAATTTAAGAAATAATTCTGGATTATAAGCAAGAATTCATTTTTTTCCGCTAATTTTGTGAATTGAAACCACACACACCTTCTTTCGGCATGCTAAAACGCCTTCTGTTATTCTGCTTGTGCATTCTGATGAGCGATAAGGTTGACAGGGAAACGCCTTGGACGTCCTTCATCACCGAGGTAGATATCCTCAGCCGCAGCATGGTGTCTGAAACCGCCGTAGAAGGTAAGGAATGGCCCAGATACGACAGAGGTCGTCAAGGCTATTTCCGTCTATATGCACCTGACGCGAGTGATGTGGTTTTGCGTTGTATGGGCAGCGACATTCAGATGCACAAAGGCGCCAAAGGCTACTGGTACGGTGTGAGCCGTCCCCTCCCCTTGGGTTTCCACCTCTACCGCTACGTAGTGGATGGTGAACACGCGTTGGACGGTAGCAGTCGCGTCTATTGCGGTTGGAAAGGCGGTATCAACGCGATAGAGATACCCGAGGGGCAAGAAGGCTCCTATTACCGCGTCCAAGAAGTGCCACACGGTCGTTTGAACGATTTCTCTTACTACTCGACCTCATCGGGTCATCAACGCCATAGTTTCGTCTATACCCCAGCGGGATACGACCGTTCAGGTGGAAGACGCTACCCAGTGCTCTATTTGCAACACGGCATGCGAGAGAACGAACATGCGTGGGCAGAGCAAGGCAGATTGAGCGAGATCATGGACAATCTGATAGCCGAGGGTTTATGCCAGCCTATGATTGTGGTGTTAGACAGCGGCAATATCGGCATGAGTTATTTCGACTATTCGTTGGAGCATCCCGACGTCACGGAATACGAATACGTTACAGAATTCCTACCTATCATGACGCAAGACCTCATTCCAGCCGTAGACAGTGCCTATCGTACAATAGGCAGTCGTGACCATCGTGCAATGGCCGGCACATCTTTAGGCGGTCGCCAGACCCTTGACATGGCCATTCATCATCCAGAATGCTTCTCTTATATCGGCACCTTCAGTGGTTCGTTCACATTCAGTCCCAACCAGATGGAAACAGTTTATGACCGAGCCTTCACCGATGCAGACCGTTTCAACTCCCAGTTGAAAGTGTTCTTCTTCGGTTGTGGTAGCGAGGAAGACTACGACACCGATGCCATTTGCGAGCGTCTCAGTGATTTGGGCATTCGGCACCAGTTCTACTGTTCAGAGGGTACAGGCCATGAGTGGCTAACGTGGCGGCGATGCCTGAAGGCTTTCGTACCCTTGCTGTTCAAGTGAGCAGTCATCATCGTCCAAGTGGGCGGTCGTCACAAAAACGCATTCCCCCAGCACGCTCTCATCAAATTAGAAACAACCTTCACTTACGAAGAAACATCTATAAAAACGACCAATCCAAAAAGCACTAATATGTTACTTCAAAGACTCTTCGGCTTTGACCCCTCAAAGCACAGCATCAGGACAGAAATCACAGCCGGCCTGACCTCATTCCTGACGATGGCGTATATTCTCGCCGTCAATCCCAACATTTTCTCCGAACTTGCCGACAAAGGCATGGACACTGGCGCGGTGTTCACCGCCACCGTGATAGCGTCGGTCATCGGTACGTTGATTATGGCCATCTACGCCAAACTGCCTTTCGGTCTTGCCCCGGGCATGGGTTTGAATGCCTTCTTCGTCTATACGGTATGCCTCGGAATGGGGTATTCATGGCAGTTTGCCCTCACCGCTATTCTCTTGGAAGGTATACTCTTCATCATCCTGAGTATAACCAATATACGTGCTCTTATCGTCAATTCGATACCCCATCAGATGAAATCCGCCATCTCCGTAGGAATCGGTCTGTTCATCACATCTTTAGGTATGAAAAACTGTGGTTTGGTAGTACCCGACGAAAGCACCATCATCGCCTTGGGTGACTTCAGCTCTGCTCCGACCCAACTTTGCGTCATTGGTTTGATTCTCATCTCCATCCTTCTCGTCTACAAAGTGAAAGGAAGTTTGCTCATTGGGATTCTCGCCACGGCTCTCATCGGTATTCCTATGGGTGTTACCCATTTGAGTGGTATCATCGGCATGCCTCCAGATGTGTCTCCACTTTGCTTTCAGTTTGAGTGGCACAACATCCTCACCACAGACATGATTTTGGTGGTATTCACCTTCCTCTTCTTCGACTTGTTCGATACCATTGGCACCTTGATTGGCGTGATGAGTTCAGCCGGTATGGTAAAAAAGGACGGCACGATTCCTCGCCTGAACGAGGCACTCTTAGCAGATGCCATAGCCACCACTGCAGGTGCATGTGTAGGTGCCTCTACGACCACGACGTACGTTGAGTCAGCATCAGGTGTAGGCGCAGGTGGTCGTACAGGTTTGACCTCAGCTTCTATCGCACTGTTCTTTGTGATATCGTTGTTTTTCGCTCCGCTATTCCTCTCCATACCTTCCGCAGCCACCAGTCCCGTCTTGATTATCATAGGATTGATGATGTTCTCAAACGTGAAAGACTTGACGTTCGATGACTATACGATTAGTATACCCTGCTTCATCACGATTATTGTGATGGTGATGGCAGGCAGTATCAGCGACGGTATTCTTCAAGGCATCATCATGTACGTCTTTCTCAACGCCATCGCCAGGAAGTGGGAACGCCTTAACCCCACGATAGTCATCCTGGCCATCATCTTTCTGTTGAGATACTTCCTGATAGATTTTTTAGTATCCGCATTATAAAAACATTAAGATTATGAGAAAAACATTTGCTTTCCTGTTGTCATTGGTAGGTCTTCACCTACCCATGGGTTGTACCTCAGCCACGTTCGAATCCATGGATGTAGACGCTTTTGCATCTTACATTCTTAACAATGATGTTCAACTTTTAGATGTTCGCACCTCAGAAGAATATGCCGAGGGGCATATTGAAGGCGCGATGAACATCGACGTGAAAAAAGGAGACTTCATAAGTGTCGCTCTTTCCCAGTTGGACAAGGAGCGTCCAGTCGCCGTTTATTGCAAGAGCGGTCGTCGTTCCGCTTCAGCCGCCAAGATGCTCACGAAAGAGGGTTTCACCGTTGTGAACCTGAAGGGCGGTATCATGGCCTGGAGTTTTACCCGTAAGCCAGTAGTCAAAGGCAGTGATGAGCCTCGCGACATCTTCACCACTCCAGGTGGTCACAAGATAGCCATCCAGCCATTGCTTCACGCCTCAGTCCGCCTCACATATGAGGGAAAGGAGATAGAGGTTGACCCCGTTCGCCAGTTGGGCGACCGCAGTACGGACTACAGCAAATTACCCCAAGCCGACTACATCTTCGTGACGCATGAGCATGGCGACCATTTCGACAAGGAAGCCATCAAGACCTTGAGCAAGGAAAGCACCAAGTTGGTGACCAACAAACGCTGCGGCGATATGTTAGGTTATGGCGAGGTGATGGCCAATGGCGACAAGATGATGTTAGGCGAGATTAAGGTAGAAGCCGTTCCTGCATACAACACTACAGAGGGTCACCAGCAGTTCCATCCTCAGGGAAGAGACAATGGTTTCATCCTCACCATCGACGGTTTGCGTGTGTATATAGCCGGTGATACAGAGGACATCCCAGAGATGGACAACTTAGGAAGCATTGACATCGCTTTCCTGCCTTGCAACCAGCCATACACGATGACGCCCGACCAGTTGGTCAGTGCCGCCAAGCGCATCAAGCCCAAGGTTCTATTCCCATATCATTTCGGCAAGACCGATGTCAGTGTGATTCCCGATGCACTGAAAGACGCTGGGATAGATGTGAGAATCCGCAAAGAATTTGAATAAACCTACATGTTCACTTCGTCGAGGGTGACGAGTTTGTTGACAATGGCATAGATGGTGATACCCGCAGACGAATGTATGCGTAGCTTTCTTGCGATGTTTCTTCGGTGTGTGGTGACGGTGTTGATTGAAAGGCAGAGTTTGTCAGCAATTTCCTTGTTTGCCATACCCTTAGCGACGCAAGTGACGATTTCCTTTTCCCTTAGGCTGAGTTCGGAATCGATTTGCTGTGTGAGTTCAAACTCCTCCTTGACCCTTTTGGGTCGATGGATTTTGTTGGCATGTTCCAGTTTTCTGACGGCCGGCACAAATATATTATCCTCGATGAGGCAATGAATAGTGAGGTCTTCCTCGCACCGATAAACAGAGAGCAACACGTCCATGAGTTCGTTGTTGTTCTCTTTTTGTGGATAGTACTGTAGGAACAGGTTCTTGAGTTCTCCAAGTCTTTCCTCCATCTTGTCGTGATGCTTAGACATGAGATGGACGCTTTCAGGAGAAGGCATTTCTCCCTTGAGCAATTGGTCAACGAAAGAGAATACTGTAGAGCTCTCGAAATCCATGTGTGTACGTACTTCCTGAGTGTAGTCGTCGTAGAATTTGAGGAAAAGGAAAGCGACCTCGTTCTTCACGCTGCAGTCGATGCTGCTGAGCAATTTCCGTCTGATGTTGGGTAGTAGATATTCGAGGTAGTAGGAATGAGTTTCCCTCAGGAATTTGACGAGTGTTTCCACAGAGATACCCTGCACGTTTTGTGGTTCATGTTGTGCTCCTGCTTTGACATAATTGATGACAGCAAGAAATGTGTTGCAATCAATGTTGTTATCTATGCAGACCTCTTCAATGGTTTTCTCTCCAAATCCGAGTGAAATGCCAAAACGAGACACAATCTGCAGTAGCCTGTAGTCATTGGCAATGACATCGCTCAGTTTATCCTTCGTTCTGAACAACTTTTCCATTTTCAATCCTCCAAACACTCAAAATCAATTTAGAAAAACGTAATACTGTGACCGCGACATGTCGCAAGTAGCGGGCATCTGCTGACGCATGTAGTCGCGTCAAATCTTTTAACTGAGTGCAAAGTTACATCTTTTCGCAGTTATTTGCAATCATCATTTGTGGGTATTTCGATATCATTAAGTCATAGTAAATATGAACTTGACTCACGTTGATTTTGGTTGCAAATATATGAATAATGAGGATAAAGGCATCAATTATTGTAAAGCGAATATGAGATTTTGAGGTAAAAACGAGTGAAACCAGGGGGAAGAGTTATGAAAAAGTGCTGTAGTCAAATGTTTCATAACAAATGTTAAAATCGGGGATATTTATACAAATTCGGTTGTTTTTTGCATATTTTGGGTTATTTTCAGTTGCTTACTGTAATTTTATGCAATGTTATATACAAAAATGTTTCATGGGTATGACAAAATGAAACATTTTGAAACATGGTATTTGAGTCAAGTTGACCTTATCAAATGACTAAAACTCGAAGAAAGTGAGTTTATGGAATTAATACTCAATTATAGGGATTGCATATTAAGGCTAAAAGTGTTAATTTTGCATTTGAAAAGGCAATCAAGGGATTGAGCTATGAGATTATCGGAACTTAAAAGTGGTGAGAGCGGCATGATTGTTAAGGTTAACGGTCATGGTGGTTTTCGCAAGCGTATTGTTGAGATGGGTTTCATCAAGGGTCAGATGGTGGAGGTGTTGTTGAACGCTCCCCTATTAGACCCAGTGAAATACCGTGTGATGGACTATGAGGTGAGTTTGCGCCATGCAGAGTCCGATTTGATAGAAGTGTTGAGTCAGGAAGAAGCGGAAGAATGGGAGCGTGAGCATCCGACAGATGTGCCCCCCGTTTTAGCGGGCGCAGAATTGCTTCGTCATGCCACGGAGGCTAAGGGTCGTGTGATTAATGTTGCCTTCGTTGGCAATCCGAACTGCGGTAAGACGAGTTTGTTCAACATCGCCTCAGGGGCTCATGAGCGTGTAGGCAACTACAGCGGTGTGACTGTTGATGCGAAGACCGGTCATTTCGAGCAGGAAGGTTATCGTTTCAACATTACAGACTTGCCAGGCACCTATTCGTTGTCGGCATACACACCAGAAGAATTATATGTGCGGCGTCACATCATCGAGCAGACCCCCGATGTGATTGTGAATGTGGTAGACGCCTCGAACCTTGAGCGCAACCTATACCTAACCTGCCAGTTGATAGACATGGACGTCCCGATGATTATCGCGTTGAACATGTACGATGAGTTCAAGGAGAGTGGCAATCGTCTGGATTTGGAGCAGTTGAGTCAACTTTTAGGTGTGCGTATAGTTCCGACAGTTGGTCGCACAGGTGAAGGTGTGAAAGAATTGTTCCACGACATCATCTCTATCCATGAGGGTCACGGTCAGTTCTACCGTCATATCCACATCAACCACGGCAAGATATTGGAGAAATACATTGACAAAGTGGAATCGATGGTCAGGAAGAACCCCGAGCCTCACCACAACTATTCCGCTCGTTTCATCTCCATCAAGTTGCTGGAGAACGACAAGCAAATCGCTCAGATTATCAGTGACTTCGACAACTACGATGAGATTATCTCCTGTCGTAATCAATGTCAGTCCGACCTTCTTGAGGAGATTCAGGAAGACAGCGAGACCGCCATTACTGACGCCAAGTACGGTTATGTCCAGGGTGCTTTGAAGGAATGTTTTGTGAATGTTCACAAGAACAGCCACAGTCGTTTGATGACAAAGACGATAGACAGCCTCGTGACCAACCGTTATCTTGGTTTCCCCATTTTCTTCTTGCTGTTGTACCTGATGTTCTACTGCACGTTCAATATCGGCCAGTACCCGATGGACTGGATAGACGCGCTTGTTGGCTGGCTGGGCAATAGCATCAGCGCGAGCAGTTGGTTGGGCGACGGTCCGTTGAAGGACTTGCTTGTTGACGGTATCATCGCCGGCGTTGGTGGTGTGATTATCTTCTTGCCCAACATCATGATTCTCTATGCGTTTATCTCTTGGATGGAGGATTCAGGTTACATGGCCCGTGCCGCGTTCATCATGGACAGAATCATGCACAAGATGGGTCTTCATGGCAAGTCTTTCATCCCGATGATTATGGGTTTTGGTTGTAGCATCCCCGCCGTAATGGCCACGCGCACGATAGAGGACCGTAAATCTCGTCTGATTACGATGCTGATAGTTCCCTTGATGTCATGTTCCGCCCGTCTTCCTGTTTATATCATTATCATCGGCGCCTTTTTCGCCCATCACAAGGCATTGGTATTGCTTGGTCTCTATACTCTTGGCATCCTCATGTCGGTGTTGATGGCCCGTCTATTCAGTCGTTATTTGGTGAAGGGCGAGAGCAGTCCGTTTGTGATGGAACTTCCCCCCTACCGCCTCCCCTCCTGGAAGTCGGTGTTCCGTCATACTTGGGAGAAAGGCCGTCAGTATCTAAAGAAGATGGGTACGACCATCCTTGTGGCTTCCATCATCATCTGGGCGTTGAGTTATTTCCCCCGTTATGAGAGCAGTCCTGCAGCTGGGGAGGCGACCACATCTTCAAGCGCAGTGGTCAACAGCAATGAGCTTCAGATGAAGAACAGTTATATCGGTCAGTTGGGTCAGATGATAGAACCAGTAATCCGCCCGTGTGGTTTTGCGTGGCGTGAAGGCGTGAGCATCCTTGCCGGCACCGCTGCCAAGGAGATTGTGGCCTCGACGATGGGTGTTCTTTACAGCCAGACAGACGCTGAGACAGAGCAGTTGGATGATGAAGCGGCAGACGAAGCCCGTCTGTCGGGTATTCTACGCAAGAGTGGTATGACCACCTTGTCGGCCTTGTCGTTCATGATTTTCGTGTTGTTGTATATGCCTTGCATCCCGACGTGCATTGCCATCAAGAATGAGTCGGGACGATTGAAATGGGCATTCTTCACGATAGTCTATACAACGTTGCTGGCTTGGGTGTGCTCGACGTTGGTTTATCAAGTGGGGAGCATGATGTAATAGGCGACTTAACCCCAGAAAGGAGAAAGGACAATGAACATGCAGACAGTTATCGTAGGAATCATCGTTGCCATAGCCGCCGTTATCGCCTTAAGGCATTTCTGGCGACAGATTCGCGGCAAGAGCAAAGGATGCGGCTGCGGATGTGACTGTAGCTGTGGATGTGACTGTAGCTGTGGAAAGGACTGTGGATGCGGAAGTGACTGTGGATGCGGGAAAGGAGAGCAATGTCCCAAAGGACATTAAAGACTCCATTCCGTGTGCCTATCGCACGCCTCGCCACCGCGCAGGCTGCAGTAGAAGAGTAAATATCACTCTTACATAATGAAAGAGACCTGTCCGTTTGGGCAGGTCCTTTTTCTTTAGTATGCTCAGATTTTGATATAAAATATATGATGGTTTTCTAGGGAAATGTTTTGTTATTCTATTTATAATCTATATCTTTGCACTGAGTAAAATTACTCACTCCACTGAGTAAAATTATTAATCATGTACAAAAGAGTTGAATATCAAGTAATTACAAGTAGGCTAAAAGAGCCAAGAAAGTATATTCAGATTGTTATGGGACCGCCCCAAGTAGGTAAAACTACTGTTGTTAAGCAGGTGCTTCAAGATTTGAATTTGCCTTATCAGCAGTTCTCAGCCGATAATGTGCCAGCCTCAAATACTGCTTGGGTATCTAACTGTTGGGCTGCTGTTCGAAGTCTGAAGGAGAGCAAAGGCCTTGATAGTATGATTCTTGTT
>CACYEC010000278.1 GCA_902773225.1 uncultured Bacteroidales bacterium | reverse complement strand
CTTCAATATGATTACTGTTGTAGTTATACTCTGCAGTGAATTTCTTTCTCAGCAGTTCAGTCTGTTTCTCCGAAAGCGGGAAGAGCGTCTTCCAAACATTATAGATTTCTTCTATTTTCATTATCGTACCACTTTTTTAGTGGGGTATATACCACCCAATTACGGATTGTGGATTCTTAAACCTCATATTTCTCATTGCACTTGCTTCGTGTAGATGATTTCACTGGCAATCTTCATAGCCACTTGATTGCTGTATGCAAAAATAAAATAAAAATGCTGAAAGTGCAAGAGTTCATGAGAATAATCTGAAGAAAAACTCCATCCCCAACTTCAACCTGTGAAAATGGAGATGCGTATAATTAGGCCTAAGGCGTTAGACTCTTGGCGTTAGTTATTACTTTGCTACGGCTGTATGTCATTTGTTTTGACGAATAATACCCGCCCGCCCAGAAAAACTATGGCTGCCCGAGGCAAGTTGCTGGGTGGTGCCGTCAGGTAGGCGAAGCAAACCGTCAGCACCTTCGGGTATGGAGACATTGATGGTCCAACCATTGCTGTTGGGCTCTCGAGTCCAATGGCAGGCAACCTTTCCTTGGGGTGTGTCGAGAGATGTCTTGGCCCATGTCACGTCGCCAACCATCTGAGGGGAAAAGACGATGTGGCGCCACGCGGGGATGCCATCGGGTGTGGTCTGGAACGAGATGCCTCCCAGACCGCTATATAACCATTCCATCAGATGCCCCAGCATCAGATGATTGTTCGACACGTTGTCGTAGGCTTGCCAACTTTCCGTGAGGGCGGTGGCTCCCTTCTTAAGTTGGTAGGCATAGCTCGGGATGCTGTCGTTGTGGTTCATCTTATAAATAATGTCTCCGCGTCCGTTTTGCTGTAGCACTTGCACCACATAGCGGTAGCCGATGTCGCCAGCAGTCAACGCATAGCCACGCGATTCAATATCACTGACCAATGCATCGAGTGCCTGTTGTCTCAGGCTGTCAGCGGCAATCCCTGTGTAGAGAGCCATTGCCAGTCCTGTTTGGCTGCCGTTTTCATAGACCACGGAGTTGTCTGTGTGGAATTTCCTGTCAAAAGCCTCCTTCAACTTTTCTGCTGCAACGGCAAAAGAGGCGGCATCCCCCTCGTGTCCCAAGTGGCGAGCAATCTGCTGCATCACAGTGAGTTCGTAGTAATACATTGCCGTGGCCGTCAACGCGACACTGGTGAGTTGTGCCTTGCCTGGAGGATTAGGACCAATATCGTACCAATCGCCCAAGCCGTAACCCAGGATGCCCTCCACAGTGCGTGAACCGAGATAGACGATGTAGCGTTTCATCGACTCATAGTGCTTGCGCAGGGCACTGTCGTCGCCATACCATTGGTAGGTGTACCATGGACAGAGAATGAACGACGCTCCCCATTCGGGCGTGTCTTCAAAACCACTTCCTGGTTCAAAGAGCGTGTATTCGGGGGCTATTGTGGGAATGGCGCCGTCGCCGTGTTGGGATGCAGCCATGTCATCGGCTATTTTATTCATAAGTGCACGCATGTCGTATCGGTACATCATGGAGTGGGCCATCAGGTGATTCTGCTCTTGCCATCCAAGTTTCTCGCGAGTCGGGCAGTCGGTCGTGATGCTCACAAGGTTACTGCGTATGGCCCAGTCGATGAGGGTGTGAATGCGGTTGAAGAGGGTGTCTGAACATTCAAAAGAGCCCACTTCTGGAGCATCGGTGGTGGTGTGGAGTCCGCTAATTTCCTCCAGTTCCACGCCTTCGTCAGCATCCACCGCCACGTAGCGGAAGCCTGTATAGGTGAATTGGGGTTGCCATGTCTCGCCGTTGCGGTCGCCTCGCAAGGTGTATTTCCACTCGTAACCAGGCATGCATTTTTGTGCGATGGCTCCGTTTATCAGTATTTCGGACGGGCGTAATCTGATGCTACCACCCCGTTTCCCCTTCACTTTGATTCGCACGATGCCTGAGCAGTTCTGCCCCAAATCGTAGATGTTGGGGGATATAGGAATGGCTTTCAGTTCTTGGCGTATGTTGACAAAGGTGCCGCGTTGTTGCTTCACCAGAGGAACGTCCCAATGGGGATGGGTGACCTCGGCGGATTGTGAAGGCGAAGTGAGCGTGCCATCGTACCATTCGCCGCTATAGATGCTTGTGTGTCGGATAGGGCTTTCGCTGGCTGTCCATGTTGTGTCGCTAACGATGTCTTGGCGTTGTCCATTCTCGTATTCGACATGCAGACAGAATAGCAGTTTGGGAGCACCGCAAGAGCCTGCCATCTTGTAGTAACCGCGTGTCGGGATGTCGTACATGCCACCTCCCAACATCACCTGTATGTCCACTTTCTTGTGCTTGGCTTTTCGCAGAGCTTCGGTCACGTCAAGTTCGTTGTAGAGTATTTCTTTGTCGTACATGGTCCAACCTGGAGACAGGAAATGATTGCCCGCTTTCGTGCCGTTGATGAAGAGTTCGTACTGTCCCAATCCGCAGATGTCCACCCATGCTTTCCTCACCTTCCCCTCTAAGTGGCAAGTCTTGCTGAACGAGGGCATTCGGTAGCGCTTCAGCGACTTTCCTTCGGGGCTGTTGGCATTGAGCAGATGTATGTAGGGAAACAGGATGGTGGAGTCGGACTCCAACGCTATCCAAGCTGCATTAGCAAAGTCCTGTGTCTGCGCCTCCTCGATATTCCATTCCCACACACCTCGCACTCCGCTTGTGATACTTACTCGCGGAGAGTTGCCGTGGTCGGGACCGTCAAAACTCCAGTTCACGAAATCTCTTGATTTCCACACCACTGGAGGCCCCGATGTCTCAAGCCCCTGTCCGTATCCATCGGTCGTCACATAGCAATAGAACGTCCCGTCAATATCGACGATGCTGGGGTCGGCCACCAAATCGGGAATTAACGGATGTCCGAATGGATTGGTGGGTAGTTCTTTCGCCGTTACGATGCTATGGTTGGGCTGTGCCATTAGTCCCAGTGTCATTGCCACAAGGAAGCAGAAGGCCAGCAGTCTCTTCATGTTCGTATACACGTGATAACGGGCCTTGATTGGTGAGCTGATAGTTGTCTGTTTCATTCTGGTGCTTATTTTTCCCCTGTACAATCTCATCAACGATATACTGGTCGCTCATGGTCTGGGGCGACTATGGCGAAGGTGCCGTGATAGAGTGGGGCATTACCGTGGTGCAAATATAGATAAAAGTTGGGAATTGATAAGCCAGTCGAGATAAAGAAATTGCGTTTTCTTTAGAGGAAAGATAAAACTCCATCTCCAACTTCAACCAGTAAAAATGGAGTAGGAATCTATCTTCTATTTGCATCACTGATGGAGTGGCAGTCGGCTCTGTGGATGATATCGCTTTATCTCAATTCCAGCATCCTCCTCAGCTTATTAGCCCTTTGGCGGGATACGGTCAGAGATGGTTTGAATAATGAAATGGTGGAAGCATGGTCAATGCTGTCGCATGACTCCGATAATACAGCGTATGCATCCTGCCAATGACCAAAAATGGAGCACAAATGGTGGGCGGGAACATCATAGCCTGAATGGGTGGCTGTATATCGTTCTAATTGTTCTTTCACCTGCTCTTTGGTAGGAGGACTTTCCAACACTATCGCAAGGTTAACCTCATTATCACTCCAGTATTCATTGCCAGGGAATCCGAACACCTCCACAATATCACCTGGTTGAAAACGAATCTCTTCTGGCGTCCTGCCGTTGAATCTATTCAGTCTCCCCCAATAGTTATACGCTTCTCCATGACATGACGAGGGAATGAAATTACAGTAATCGCGGATGCCCCATAGCGTACCATCAGGAAGATATACTCTCTCCGAAAGACTTTCACCCCTTGTCTGGAGTTCAATACCTATTGGTATTTCTGTGACGACATAGGCGTATCTATCAAACCATCTTTGTCCTGACTCTCCTTGAATAAATGCTTTGCGCCATTTTGATTCGTGGGAAATCTGGTCTTCTGCATCCTTCAACGTCGTGAAGTAACTTGACTTGAAATCATTCAATTTGAAAGAAGGATAATGGAGATGTTTGGGTAGATTTCTTCTATACTCATAAACAGTCAAGCGGAATATGGATGGGGGAGTGGAGGACATGTTCTGCATCTTTTGTTGAGTTTTTGTTTTCAATTTTAAATAGTCTATATCTATTGTTGCTGGCGCGACTGCCCCAATCTCCTTCAAGTCCCCAAAGTCCGTAAGCAAATAAAAGCCATTAAAAGTGACGCGACAAGCGTGATGGGTCACAAGTGCGGACCATGTTTTATTTATTATTCGAAGTATCCCATCACTACGGCAGCCACTTCTTTGGCTTTATTTGCTTCTGGTTAGTTCATGGCGTTATGATTGACTCTTTTAACCTTTCGATGCAAAAGTACGTCGTTTTTCATGCAATTCCAATATCTATTATACGTATAAAGTAACGTCAATTCGATGAATTCATGAGAATTACAAAAAGGCCTTGAGTTACATGAAAATTAATGTAAAATTCATTATCATTCATGTTTAGTAATATAAAAAAAATAAGTTGCCTCACTGTTGGATTTTATCACGCGACTGTTGAATAACTTTCTGGCATGATTCCAATCG
>CACYEC010000277.1 GCA_902773225.1 uncultured Bacteroidales bacterium | reverse complement strand
CAACAACCAAGGCTGGACTGAAAGTGTATGTACATATTAACACTGACGTTTATGAGACAAAAAGGAAGGTTGACCGTTTCTACAGCGAAAGGCTCAAGAGACAAGTCGTTTTCGCACCAAAACTCGGGAAGTGGAACTACCTCATAAAACCCAACTATTGAGGCAACTTATTTTTTTAGCATTACTTAGTTCAACAATTGATAAATATATTTACGATTGTTAATCGGCCGTGAGTGTGAATTGATTTGCAGCACTACCCGTCAATGACAACCGAAGAAACCGCAAATATCTACCAAAGGCAAAGTTACTGATATTTTCTGTATGTTAAGATGTTTTTTACAAGTTTTTTGATGGATGGTGGAAAATAAGAGCATAGAGAAGGGTGTGATTGTGCAACGAGGGTGTGCCTTTTTGACACACCCTCGTTTTATCGCAAACAATAGAGACTATAGAACACTACAAAATCTTTATCAGTTGTTCCTCTTGTTAATAGTAATTGTACTTCGACATGAGCGCTTCTGCTTTCTTCATCAATTTATTGAGCCTGTTTTCCTGTGCCTTCGTCATGGGTTTGTATCCCGCATATTCTAATTCGTCCAATAATTTTGGATAATTCGCCATCAGCATGTAGATGGTGAAAGTCGTATTTTCCACATCGTATCCCCTCAGTATTTTTGTCCAGGCTTTGTCAAGTTCTACCACGAAAAACTCAAAGTGGTCAATGGTTTTGTCCCAGTTGATGTTCGCAATTCGTCTTTGGCGCTCAGCCTCCTGTGCGGCCTTTTTCTCTGCGAGTTCGCGCGCAACAATTGCGGCATGTATGGTGTCGGCTCTCTCCTCCAGTATGTTGTTGAATTCCTTGGGTGTCTTGGCGATGAAACTGGTGTTTTCATTCCAATTCGTGAAGTTGATATGATATGTGTTGTTCTGCTTGGTGACTTGGAACGGAACGATTGTCTCTGCGTTGACTTGAAGGGGCTTGCCCGAGTTTTTGAAATAGTTCATATAAACATTCTTGTTTTCTGGCCTTGTTTTAGGCACAGTGTCAATCTTCTGGTCCAAAACAATATAACCCGATCCATTCACTGGCATCCCGTTTTTCCAAGAGCCTTTGTAGTTGAAGAGTGATTCAAAATCCTCATTGTAAAAGAACGCGATGTTTCCGCTGAACGAACGCTCAGATATAGTTCCCGACATATATTTGTAATTTTCCATATACTCAAAATCCCCACTATAGATTTGTCCGTCTTTAACCGTACCACTGAATTTGTAATAAGAATAGTCGTATTTAGCGGTGCCATCAACAAAGTCGTATTTCTCTATGTGGTTCTTGCTCTCACTACGAGATGATTTGAATTTGCCTCGCTCTTCCAGATAGCGGTGATAGGTTCTCGTTCCTTCATCCAGCCCAAGGTCAGAATTGAATGTCCCCACAAACGAGTAGTCTCCACATGTGGCTTTTCCTGAGTGCAAGGCGTCGTCCTCCCAAAAACCTGAGAACTGAACAGGTTCTCCGTCATTACGAACACGATTATCGTCAAAGGAATAGAGTGATTTGTCACGATTGTTACGCATCAATGTGCCTTGGCCAACGCGCTTGTCATTCTTCCAGTTCCCCTCATAGACATCGCCGTTTTTATAGACCATTTTTCCATAGCCGCTCTTCTTGCCCATCTCCCATTGGCCAATATAGCGGTCGCCGTTACCGTATTCCATCAGACCTTTGCCCTGTGGCTGCTTCTTCTTGTTTTCGCCATAGTAGAAATCCATCATTCTGGGAGTGTCGTTCTTCGCCTTCTTCAACTTGCCATCTGCATAGTACATTTTCTTGAAGTTGGTTTGGAAAGCCCTGACGGAGTCACCGAAGTCACCAAAAGAATAGGACTCGAATCGACTGATGGGACCTTGAACTCGTGCTGACTGGTACTTGGTATCAGACTTCACATCCGCTTTGCTACTGACAGCAAACAACATACAGAGTAGTAGTAGTGCATTCATTAATGATTTCATAAGCATATATTTACTAAGTGAATAAGTTTGGCAAATATATGCAAACGACTCGGCGTTCAAGATGAAAAAAACGGGAAAATATAGATGTCCAACGAAAAAAGCACGCGTTTTGTATTATTCTACAAAACACAAGTAAAAAAACTCCCATCCTACAAGTGCGAGAACTCATGATTCGCGTTTTGAAACGCCAATTCACCCGAAAAAAACGATACTTCTCTAATATTAGAAGGGAGAAATGCAAAATATTGTGTAATTTTACTCCCGAAAACTGAATTAAAAAATCAACAAGAATGAAAAGGAATCTATTGTTGGCATTACTGGTGATTGGAACTGTTGCCAGAGCCCAAAGTGAATATGAAATCACAGTGGAGAGCAGACAGCCCTCTGGAATCATTGACGAGATGCTCTACGGACAACTCTTCGAGCACATCTATTTCAGTGCCAACAACGGTGTCTGGCAGGAACTCATTCAGGAACGTTCATTCGAACCCGAGCAGTATCCTGGCATTCACCCTCGTGACGGTTACTTCGACGGATGGTTTATGGACGACGACATGGTGCTGCACTCCCCTACCCGCTACGAACAACCACTAAAAATCGACAGCATAGAAACCTGTGACTTCGACCTGACCATGGAAGTCAACTGGCGGTCGTACAAGTTGGCACGACGCGCCTGGAGCGGTGGACTGATGGACATTCGGTTCGCTTTCCGAAACAAAACCGACGGAACACCTTATTTCGTACGCATTCACGACCCGTACTATGAGTCGCGCACATTCACACCCGCACAGACACAATCGCAAATCGACGCGGCCAATGAAGCAGCCGCACGCGCCGCCCTCCAGCAACAGAGTTCCACTGCCGACTTCTCCATCTGCACAATGGAAGAACGTGAGTCGGCTGGCTTCGGAGGACGTCCCGGTCGCCGAATGAATATGCTGACGCCTTTGATTTCAACCCCAGCCACCAAAGAACAGGTGAACGAGGACCAACGGTGGCACAAATTGCGTGTGGAGAGCCGTGGCGGCAAGGCTGCGGTGTTCTGGGACGACAAGGAAGTGCTCAGGTATGAAAGGTTGGAACAGGCCGACCGTAACTTCCTGACTTTCTGGGTGAATTATACAGAGGCCACTTACCGCAACATCAAGTTGACCTCGGCAGACGGCAAGGTGCTGTTTGAAGGCACTCCCGGTGACGTTCAGATTCCGGCTGTGGCACAGCAATGGATTGCTTTCGGCGAAGGCGGCAAGTATCGTCTCGTCAAGGACGACGCTGTCAGTATGCGCTATTCGCAGGAAATCACAGCGGGCAAGAAAGGCGAAGTGGGCATCTTCCAAGGACCGCAGAACATCATCTATGGTGAGAAATATGTCGGTTCGATTTATGCCAAAGGCAAGGGGGAACTGATTGTGGGGCTTCGTAATTCCGATGGCCAGTTCGTGGCACGGAAGTCGCTTGGAATGGTGGGCAAGGACTGGCATAAATACGAATTCACTCTTGAGCCTCAAGTGGGAAACAAAACGGGCAATTTACGGAATTCACTTATTATTTCACCCAATGGTGGCGGAGTCAATCGAATCAGTGGTGACGGTGATTTTGCCATCGTGGTGAAAGATGGCACTGTACAGGTGGACATGGCGACCATGACCACCCAAACAGGCCTCGACTTAGGTGGATTCCGTCCCGACATCCTGAAGGCGGTGAAAGAACTGCATCCCACATGTCTACGCTGGCCTGGGGGCGGATACGTGGCGCAGTACGACTGGAAATGGGGCATCGGCCCACAGGAGAAACGTGAGCGCTGGGCACATTGGATGTGGATGGACTACGACCAGAACTGCTTCGGCACCGATGAGTTCATACGCTTCTGCCGTGAGGTGGGTTCTGAGCCAATCATCGTTGTGAGTGTCAAGTTTGAACGTCCAGCGGATGAGTACGACAGCATCCTTCAGGACGCGTTGCACTGGCTGCGCTACTGCAACGCTCCTGCCACCGACGAATGGGGTGCCAAACGCGCAGCCAACGGACATCCTGAGCCCTACAACGTGAAATACTGGGAAATAGACAATGAGATGTGGGAGATGGGCATTGAACGCTATGAGAAGTGCGTCCGCGACTTCAGTAGCGCAATGCGTGAGATTGACCCGTCCATCAAAATCATCGCCTGTGGTGGTTTCCGTGAGGACGAGCAGTTCATCAAGCGAAGCGGCAGTTACTTTGACTACCTGAGCCTGCACCACTATGAGCAGCAGAATGGCTACGCTACCGGCCCCATACGTTTGGGACAGCAGTACGACCGCTACGCACAGATGATTGCCGATGGACCTAATCCGAATATCAAGTTGTTCATCTCTGAATGGAACCTGAACAGCATCGACTGGCGTACAGGACTGTTTGCTGGCGGATTCCTCAACATGTGTGAATCGCGCGATGTGGTGGCGATGGGAGCCGCCGCTCTGTTCATCCGCCGTACTGACGCTCCCGACTGGAACAACGCTTTCATCAACTTCGACTACAAGGACTTGTTCAAGGCGCCCAACTGCCAAGTGACTGAACTTTGGTACAACCATTTCTCAAAGTACCGCCTGGCATTCTCCGGAGACACTGGTGATATCTGCGTCAGCACCACGCTGTCGGAGAATGGCGCCGATGTGATTGTGAAGGTGGTGAACCCTACCGACCGACCAGCGAACCTGCGCATCAAAGGCGATTGGAAAGGAGTGGCGGGCACCGAGTTCGAGTATTACGCCCCTGGCTCGCTGACAGTGGCCAACAGCATGGAGAACAAGAATGCCGTTGCGCTCCAGAAGGCGAGTCCACAAACCTTAGGCAACGATGTCCTGCTTGCTGTTCCCGCCCTATCTGCAGGGGTGCTGAGAATCACCAAACAAACAGAGTAACAGAAGTGTTAAGTGGACGGTATCCTGGAAATCAAGAAACCAGGATAAGATAGAATGGCTTTGGAATGATTTGGTATGAGGGTGATATTGAAGAATCATTTCAAAACAGGGCGAATGGGCATACGCTCATACCGATAGATTTGACTTAGACATTCCACTCGATAAGGATGGAAACTTAGAGTATATGCACGATGAACGTCAGATGGGTCTCGTTCTCCAGTCCAATAATCTCCAGCAATCCCAGATTCCTTAGTTGCGGGAAAGAATATGGAGTTCCCATTTTTCCCTGTGAACTTGAATCCCTGCACGCCATTATACGCTACCCACTCAATATGGCAATGAGCGGTAAGTTCTCTGAACTGGAGGGCGGTCGGCATTTGCCAACCGCCTCCCCATCTCATGTGGGCATAATCGTATTCAGTACCGACAAGGTCGCCAATCCAATACTCTGCATCTGTATCATCATCAAGCCAATCCTCTTCATAGAATAAGTCAGATGGATCAGTATTATCATTGTCTGCCACTGTCTCCAACCAAGCAAAAAAGTTGCCATAGTCTTCGGGTTTTGTAGCCCCAAGGTTGCAAGAAGACCATTTAGTGCCAGAAGGGAGACCGAGGTCTATCATCTGAGGACACTGAATGTCATGTTCCTTCAATCCTGCTATCGTCATGATGTCACCATCCCCCTTATAATATATCATTGGCAGCATTGAATCAGGGAGATGCTCTGAAATCCTGCAAGATTCATATACGCATGGCAATGCTGAAAGTTTCTCCATGTCGTCTCGGTGGATTGGATGGCGACGGAAGATGTAATTCTGAAAGGAACGGTCGTCGTTGGTATTTAATGAAGCAGGTTGAGGTGTACACATTTTACCAACATGAAGTCTGCATCTCGGAACATTCTCTCGGGCGAACATCTTTTGTTGTGATTGGTCTTTATAAAAGGACAATTCAACGTATTTCATGATGTCTTGAAGTCCATGAAATATATGGCCCATAATACTAATGTCAAAATTAATCCAACATTGTTGGATAATAATCTCTCCGTTTTTATTTTCCATAGTTTATAATATATCAACTGTTAGTTTGATTGGTTTGTTTTTAGGTAACTTCTAAAAATCGCTTGCGATTGTATCGATAATTCCATAAAATTCTTAATATCAGCAGAATAATAATTCGATAATTCAATAATTCGTGATCAATAGAATATACCTTTACAAAGTTAGCGATAATAATTTGAATTATCATACTCTCTGACACTTTTTAAGATATGAGTATTCTTTTGTAGATAAAAATAGAGGCTAAGACTTTATACATGGATGGTATCTTGCTCTCCATACTTTACCCTTTTTATGTTATCAGTCAGAGGTTTCTGGGTAGGGTTCACCAATGAATAGAAAAAAATGCAGCCAGGATTCTGACTGCATTTTTCTTTAATCAGGGTGATTGATCAAAGTGGCGTACTTTAGTAGATGTACGTCTGCTATTTGTTTCTAAATATTGTAAACTATAATTCGTTGTAGGTATCTGTACGAAAAGGTGTTCCAAAAATCTCTCTTGCCGATTGGCAAACTTTATCATGAGTAGAGCCATATATGTATGCAGAATAATGTCTGTCATGCATAACAATCATTCTTATGAAAGCTTCGCCCATCCCGTCCGTTGCCACGGGCATCCCTGCAAAAAAAGAAAAAACGATGATGCCATCGTGTTTTTTCATTCAGAGGCTGACATCACCAAACTCATTTGGTTCTGCCAGCCTCTATAAAAATTACTGAAAATCAACCAGTTAGCAAAAAGTAAGAAAGAAGAACCCTTCTATTTAAAACGCTTGATTATCAACTATTTAATTTGTTAAATAATTTTACTGTAGCCAAAATGTTTTGTATGTTCCAAAAATGGGAAATACAATAAGGTAACTGCTGTAAGAGATCGCCTGAAGTTCTGACACCCTTCTAAAGAATGTTATTTTCTTTGCAAAGGTACACCAAAATGAACCTAAATCCATATTATCACACCTATATTTTTTGAAGCCAATTTGAGTTAGCCATAATCATTCGTATAATTACAGCCGTTTTTGGGGAACAAATATCGAAAAAAAAGAAGAAAAAACAAATAATGAAGAAAAAACTTCAATTTTTTGTAAGTTCAAAGTAATATAATTATCTTTGCATCAATAATTTATTAACCCACAGGCTGTGAACGATTCAACATAAGGACCGTTATCAACAGAATAAGCAACTCAAAAAATACAATAGATTGAATAGTGTAGATAACGAAGCAGTATGCATGTATTTTCATGACCCTTCCTTTTATGATGAAGAAAAAGTCAGGGGGGGAATTAGGGAAATCGAAGGATTTGGAGTTACCGTAAAAATAAAAACTGTAATTGTATTATTCAATAATGGGGATGATACGATAAAACTCACGATAGAATAAAAAACGAGAGGCCAACGTGGGTCTCCCGTGCCGTAAAGCATCGAACTGTTGCCAGCCCCATACCATTCGCATTGCAAATATAGAAACTATTTTTCGAATCTCCAAATAATAACGCGAAAAAAAACGTAAGATTTATGAAAGAGAAATTTTAAGTGCCTTTGTTTTGGTTCTCGATGATTTTACAATCGGCAAAATTATTTCAATAGAGGTTGCGCTTTATCTGTTTCTATTTCGGTCATCCTTTTCATTTCAAGCAGTCGTTTTTCTGCCGCATGAACAATATTCTCAAACGATGCTTCTATTTCTGCGTAAATCCGTACATCTGGTATTCCTTCATTACATTCATGACGTCCACTCATCATTGTCACCTTGAAGCAATTGAGTCGTCTATGTGTCTGGGCAATAAAAAAAGCACGTTTGCATTTCAACCTATCTCCAACAGCGATATGAACCGAAGGTTTTTTTTCTATTGCCGCTTCACCATCGGCCATGGGCAAAGCAACTGTAATTTCTGAAATGCCATCACGTGAGCATTTATACTTCGTGCCTTTGGCTGTGAACGATTCAACATAAGGACCGTTATCAACACTAAACAGCACTTCTTATGAGTAAATTTAGAAAAAACCTTGTTGTTGTTCTATTCATTATCGCGATCGTTTCCCTTGCCTTCGTGATAAGCGATTTCATCATCAAGACCACGATGACTGGGGTTATTGCCGCTGCCGTGTTTGCAGTATCAGCAGGCTTGGCTGTTGAAATTGGTTTGGGTGACGTTATGACTGAAAACCCAGGCAACAATAGTTTGGACGATGGCGGCGTCACTTTCCACTGACCAGCCTCTCGAACCTCGCTCTGGCTTCCTCCTTGCTGACAGGCACACGTTGTTGTGTCTGTTTTTCTTTTTCCGTTGATAACGGTCCTTATGTTGAATCGTTCACAGCTTAAAATGGACGTTACTTTAGGAGCCTTCTATAAATTCCCCTTTATCACTCAATTCCCGTGCCCCGCAAATATCAGGTTTTGTCCGTCGAAGTTATAGTAGGTGATTGCAACTTCTTCTCCACCAGTATCCTCTATCACTTCAAGTGTCTTGCCCTCTTGTGGCAGTGTGTACCAAAGAGGATCCTTGTCGGGGTTGTTGAGATGCTCCCGTTTGATAGGGCTTTCCTCTGGTGTGAGGGTTCTCTTTGCGGGGTCGAAGTCGTAGAAGCAGAGGAAATCCTTCTCTGTGTTGAAGTTCACGGCAAAGAGTTTGTGCCCATTCTTGCGGTTCCAGACACAGGCTGATACTGTGCCCAGGTCCTCACCCTCGTACCAAGCCGACTCCACATAGCCGTTCTTACGGTCGATGACGGAACCCTCCTCGTAATAATAATCACTGGGAGCCAACGACGGGTTGGTCTCATGGACGATGCGGTTGCCAGCCAGGGTGGGCCATTCCTTGTAGAACGCCTCGAAGAGGGCGACGATGTCGCTTTTCTGTCCGGGCACGGTGATGGTCACTGTCTTCCATACTTTCGCCACCTCTTTTGGGGCAAACATACCGGGT